>DASWDF010000228.1:0-34180 GCA_036395475.1 Casimicrobiaceae bacterium | reverse complement strand
GGCGGCAGGACGTAACGCGCCTGGGTATGCGTCGTCGCGATGGCCAGCGTGCCAACATCTTCCGCCTTGAACTCCGCGCCGACACGCTTGAGGTTGTTGAGCTCCTGCAATGCACGGCGCGCGGTGGCGACGATGACTTCGCCGCCGTCGGTCAAGGCGGTAAGACGCTTGCCCTGGCGGATGAAGATCGGCACGCCGAGCTCTTCCTCGAGCTGGCGGATCTGTTTGCTGATTCCAGGCTGGGAAGTAAACAGCGCCTCGGCGGCCACGGAAACGTTCAGACCGTGATCGACGACCGCGCAGAGATAACGGATTTGCTGGAGGTTCACCTTTACGGCGGGAATATAACCATGCGTTAGAATATTCGCAGATTATATAGCGAACTATGGCGGGCCGGCCTGGGAGTGGCCGAGACATTTGGCCCAATACTTCTCGATCCATCCGGTGAATCCGGAGAGCCGCCTGATAAAGCGGGCGGCGGCGATCATACGTGATGGCGGCGTCATGGCCTATCCGACCGATTCCAGCTATGCGCTGGGATGTCGCGTCGGCAACGCGGAGGCCGCGGCCCGCATCCGCAACTTGCGCCAGATCGACGACAAGCACCACCTGACGCTGGTATGCCGCGACTTGGCCGAGCTGGGGCGATATGCGCAGCTCGATAACTGGCAGTTTCGCATCGTCAAGGAAGGCGTGCCCGGGAGTTTTACCTTCCTGCTTCCGGCGACGCGCGAAGTGCCGCGCCGCTTGAAGCACCCGCGGCGCAGCACCATCGGCGTGCGCGTGCCCGATCATGCCGTAGTACGGGCGCTGCTGGCCGAGCTCGACGAGCCTTTGCTCTCCTCGACGCTGATTCCACCCGGGGCCGACGAGCCGCTGAACGATCCCGCTGCAATCCGCGCTCAATACGAGCATGCGCTCGATCTCATCATCGACAGTGGAGCCTGTCATCTTGAGCCGACGACCGTCGTCGATCTCGCGGTTGCGCCGCCGGTGGTGCGGCGTATCGGTCGCGGCGATCCGGCGCGGCTCGGCTTGGTGGGCGCTGGCTTCCAAGGAACCTAAACTCGTGGCGCCTGGACTCGCCGCGGCAGCATTCCGGCAACGCTGGCAGCGCCGATGCCAACGGATGCCCGGTAGCTGGTAGAATAGCGGCTGATGGAGTTGTCGCTTGCGACCATCGTGCTCTGGGCGGTGCCGGTGGTCCTCGCGATCACTCTGCACGAGGCGGCCCACGGCTACGTTGCCAGGCGATTCGGCGACCAGACCGCCTACATGCTCGGCCGGGTCACACTGAACCCGCTGAAGCACATCGACCCGATCGGAACGATCGCGGTGCCGGGTTTCCTGATCGCGTTGTCGGTCCTGACTCGGGCCCCGTTGTTCATTTTCGGGTGGGCCAAGCCGGTGCCGGTCAACTTCGGCAACCTGCACCATCCGAAGCGCGACATGTTCTGGGTCGCCGGAGCGGGGCCGTTCGCGAATTTTTTGATGGCGGTCGGGTGGGCAGTCCTGCTCAAGATCGCGGCGCCGGGCGGGCTGATCGATAGCGATGGACTGTTCGAAATGGCGAATGCTGGCGTAAGCGTTAATCTGGTGCTGATGGCTCTCAATTTATTGCCGATCCTGCCTCTGGACGGAGGCCGCATCGCGCAGAGCCTGCTGCCGGGACCGCTCGCCTATCGCTACTCGCGCCTCGAGCCGTATGGATTCATGGTGGTGATATTTCTTCTGGTGACCGGTGTTCTCAATCATCTCATGCTGCCCGTTCTGCGCGCCGGCGAGTACGCCATCCGGCTGCTGCTCGGTTGAGACGGCGCGTGCACAGACCGCCCAATACGAATGTTCACTGACCGCGTGCTGTCGGGCATGCGCCCGACCGGCCGGATGCATCTCGGGCACTACCACGGCGCACTCAAGAACTGGGTGCGGTTGCAAGAGGAGTACGAATGCCTGTACTTCGCTGCCGACTGGCATGCGCTCACCACGCACTATGACGAGCCCGAAGCGATCGCCGAAAGCGTGTGGGAAATGTTCATCGATTGGCTCGCGGTCGGGATCAATCCCGCGCGCGCGACCGTCTTCATCCAGTCGCACGTACCTGAGCACGCCGAGCTCACACTCTTGCTCGGGATGATTGCGCCCGTGGGCTGGCTGGAGCGCGTGCCGACATATAAGGATCAACAGGAAAAGCTGGCGGATCGCGATTTGTCCACCTATGGCTTTCTCGGTTATCCGGTGATGCAGGGGGCCGATATCCTGGTCTATCGCGCGAACATGGTCCCGGTCGGCGAGGACCAGGTGTCCCACCTCGAGCTCGTGCGCGAGCTCGCCCGCCGCTTCAACCATCTCTACGGCCGCGAGTCGGGGTTCGAGGAAAAGGCCAGGGCGGCAATCAAGAAACTGGGATCGAAGCGCGCCAAGCGCTACGAGCAGTTGCGGGCGGCATTCCAGGAGCAGGGCGATCAAGCGGCGCTGGAAGCGGCGCGCGACATGCTCGACCAGGCGCAGAATCTCGCCCTTGGCGACCGCGAGCGGCTGTTCGGCTATCTCGAAGGCTCGCGCCGCGTGATCCTGCCCGAGCCGCAACCGCTGCTGACCGAGACCCCCAAGGTGCCGGGACTCGACGGGCAGAAGATGTCCAAGTCCTACGGCAATGCAATCCTGCTGCGCGAGGAGCCGGCATCGATCACGAAGAAGGTTCGAACGATGCAGACCGATCCGGCGCGCGTGCATCGCTCCGACCCGGGCACGCCGGAAAAGTGCCCGGTGTGGTCGCTGCACAAGATATATTCCGATCAGGCGCGGCAGGCCTGGGTGCAGAAAGGCTGCACGACCGCCGGCATCGGCTGCCTCGAATGCAAGCAACCGGTGATCGACGCCATTATCGCCGAGCAGGAACCGATCAAGGAGCGCGCGCAGAAATACCTCGACGATCCGTCGCTGGTGCGCGCGATCGTGGCCGACGGTTGCGAGCGCGCGCGCAAGCTCGCTGAGGAGACGATGCGCGACGTGCGCGAAGTGATGGGATTGGCGTACACATGAGCGCCGCAGGGCCGCCCCAAGGCGCGAGTTGCGCCCCCTCAGGGGGCGGCGCAGCGGCGTTAGCCGCAAGCGTGGGGGTACACCAATGAGCGCCGCAGCGATCAAGGCGCCGATGCTCGATCTCGCCCAGGCGGCCGGTGCGCCGGTTGCGCGCGTCTACGGCAAGCCGCTGCTCGAGCTGCCCGAGGACTTGTACATTCCGCCCGAGGCGCTGGAGGTTTTTCTCGAGACCTTCGAAGGCCCGCTTGACCTGCTGCTCTACCTAATCCGCAAACAGAACATCAACGTGCTCGACATACCGATGGCCGAATTGACGCGCCAGTATCTGGGTTACGTCGAGATGATGCGGCGCACGCAGCTCGAGCTCGCCGCGGAATATCTGTTGATGGCTGCGGTGCTGATCGAGATCAAGTCGCGCCTGCTCCTGCCCAAGCCGCCCGCGGCGCCGGGGGAGGAAGGCGAGGATCCGCGCGCCGAGCTGGTGCGGCGCCTGCTCGAGTACGAGCGCATGAAGGCCGGCGCCAGAGCGTTGGACGAGCTGCCGCTGGCGGAGCGCGATTTCGCTCTGGTTCGCGTGTGGTTCGATCGCGTTGCGGCGGCGCAGCTGCCCGACGTGCGCCCCGACGACTTGAAGGCCGCGTGGGCGGGGCTCGTCGCGCGCGCCCGCGCTAACCGCCATCATCTCGTCACGCGCGAGCAGCTGTCGGTGCGCAGCCAAATGAGCCGGCTCTTGAAGCTGCTCGCGCCGGGCCGTTTCTTCGAGTTCACGACATTATTCGAGGAGCGCGTCGACCTGCCGCGGCTGGTGGTGACCTTTCTCGCCATCCTCGAACTCGCCCGCGAGCAGTTGTTGGAGCTCGCGCAGGCCGAACCCTATGCGCCGATCTATGTCCAGCGCAAAGGCGATCCGGCGTTCATCCTGGAAGCCGAAGAGCAATCCTGATCATGGACGATTTCCGCGAAGTCAAGGGGATCCTGGAAGCGGCGCTGCTGGTCGCCGGTGAACCGCTTTCCGCCGCGCAGCTCTCGAAGCTGTTCGATCCGCCGCTGGAACAGGACGTCATCCGCCGGCTGCTCGAAGAGATCCGGGACGCCTGGACTGCGCGCAGCGTCGAGCTCACCCAAGTCGCGAGCGGCTGGCGCTTCCGCGCCAAGCCGGAGCTGCAGCCGTACCTCGACCGGCTCGCGCCGGAAAAGCCGCCGCGCTACTCGCGCGCGGCCATGGAAACGTTGGCGATCATCGCTTATCAGCAACCCGTAACGCGTGGCGATATCGAATTGATTCGCGGCGTTGCGGTATCGACCCACGTCATCAAGACGCTCGAAGACCGGCAGTGGATCGAGGTCGTCGGGCATCGCGAGACGCCGGGGCGCCCCGCGCTCTATGCCACGACCAAGCAATTTCTCGACGACCTCAACCTGCGTTCACTCTCCGAGCTGCCGCCGCTGGCGGAGCTCGACAATTCCCACCTCCTGGAGCTACCCGATGCCCCCGCAAAGGCCGCCGAGGCCGAACTCGCGCTCGCGAGCCCGATCCTCGCCACACCGGCATCCGCATCCGCCGACCTCGCCGCATCAGCGGGGGACGCAGGACGCGATGCGCCGGAATCCAACCCGACGTTCCACTGAGCCCGTCTTCACCGAGCCGCAGCGCCTGCACAAGGTGCTGGCGCAATGCGGCTATGGCTCGCTGCGCGGGCTCGAGGAGCTCATCATCGCCGGCCGCATCACGGTCAACCGCCAGCCGGCGGAGGTCGGCCAGAAGGTCGGTCCCAACGACCAGATCCGCATCAACGGCGAGCTCGTCCGGCTGCGCTTCGCGCCGCCGCGCACGCGCGTGCTCCTCTATCACAAGCCCGCGGGAGAAATCGTCAGCCGCGCCGATCCCGAGGGAAGGCCGACGGTGTTCGACAAGCTGCCGCGGCTCGGCGGCGCCAAGTGGATCGCCGTGGGGCGCCTCGATTTCAACAGCGAAGGGCTGTTGATGTTCACTACGTCGGGCGAGCTCGCCAACCGCCTGATGCATCCGCGATACGAGGTCGAGCGCGAGTACGCGGTGCGCATCGTCGGCACGCTTACACCGGAGCAGGAGCGCGCGCTGCTCGAGGGCATCACGCTGGACGATGGCGTGGGCCGCGTGACATCGCTCGCGGACGGGGGCGGAGAAGGAACCAATCATTGGTACAAGCTGACGGTGCCGGAAGGGCGCAACCGTGAGGTGCGGCGGTTGTTCGAGGCGCTGGGCCTGACCGTCAGCCGCCTGATCCGCACGCGTTACGGCGTGATTGCCATGCCGCCACAGCTCAAGCGGGGGCAGATGGCTGAGCTGGAGCCGGCCGAGCTTGCCCGTCTGCTACAGGCCGCGGGCATGACGAGCGCGGCGGCCAACGGCGAGCGTGAGGGCAATGCGTCGGGGCGTCCAGCGCAGCCCGGCCAGGGCGCGCTGAACACGCCGCACCAGCAAAGCGACGACGACACTCAGCCATTGGCAGCCGAGGTCGAGATCGAAAGCGACGAGGCATTGGATGAAGTGAATGGCAATCGCGCGCCTTCGCCGTTACCACGCGAGGGCGACGGGCAGCGGCAAGCTCGCCCGGGCGGGCGCGGCGGGCGTGGTTCCCCCGGCGGGCGTGGCGGCCATGGTCCCCGCGGCGGCAATCGCGGTGGCAACCGCGGCGGCCAACAGGGTGGTCAGGATCCCGGCCGACGCTGATCGATGCGCTGGTTTGGTAGGGCGAATTTATTCGGCCGCGCCATCGCATGATCGACGCGCTGCTTTGGTAGGGCCGAATTTATTCGGCCGCGACGTCACATGATCATGCCGTATGCGAATAAATCCACACCTACAAATCGCGGTGCATGATCGATAATGTCGTCCGGTCCACGGCCGGCATCAGTTTTCTTCCCCCCCAAAGCGCGGCGCTCGCTTGTCGAGGAAGGCACGAACGCCTTCGACGAAGTCATCGGTCGCGCTGCATGCGCCAAAGCTCGCCGCTTCGGCTTCGAGCTGCGCCGACAGGCTCTGCGCGAGCGATTGCTGAATGAGGCGCTTACCGTTGCGCATCGCCGCTACGGGCCCGGAAACGATCGCGGCCACGAAGGCAGCGGTCGCCCCCTCGAGCTCGGCCTCAGGGACGACGCGGTTGACCAGCCCGAGTCGCAACGCGTCGTCGGCCCCGAAGCGTTCGCCGAGCAACAGGATTTCCATCGCCTTCTTCAGGCCGACCAGCCGCGGGAGCGCGTAGGACAAGCCGCCGTCCGGCGTCAATCCGAGCTGCCGGTACGCGGAGGTGAAATAACTCGAGTCGGCCGCGACGGCGAGATCGCAAGCGCATAGCAGCGACAAGCCGAAGCCCGCGACCGCCCCGTGGACGCTGGCTACGACGGGATGCGGCATGCGTTGCAGGTGCTCGATCGCCGCGTGCAGGCGCTCGATCATGCGCGTAAAGCGGCTTCGCCGATCGGCGGGCGCGAGCGCGAGCTGTTCGGCGAAATGGCGTATGTCGCCTCCAGCCATGAAGTGCCTGCCCGCGCCCCGGATTACGACGCAGCGTAGCGTGTCGTCGGCGGCCAGCGCAGCAGTATGCTCGACCAGCGCATCCATCATCGCCGCATCGAGCGCGTTGAGCGATGCGGGACGATTGAGGGTCAGCGTGGCAACGGCTCCGTCGCGCGCGAGCAGAATCGGGCTGGTCATGGCGGGCGCTTAGATGCCGGCGCGCTTCTCGGCGTCGACGCGTCCACGCGAGCCGTCCTCTTCCGCGGCGAGCGCAGCCTTGAACGGGCTTGCCGCCTCCAGCTCCTCGACCGCGTGGGCAACCTCGGCGCGCTCGTCAGCGGCGAAGCGCGCGATCGCGCGGGCGAAGTCCGGGTCGGAGATCGCATGCGCCGAGCGCGTCGTCACCGGCAGGAGCCCCCGCGCGAGCTTGTGCACGCCCTGCGCTCCGCCCTCGAACTGGCCGATGCGGCGCTCGATGCAGAATTCGATCGCCTGGTAATAGCAGGCCTCGAAATGCAAGCCCGGCACGAATTCGGTCGCCCCCCAGTAGCGGCCCCAAAGCGTGTCCGCGCTGAATACGTCGAGCGCGGCGCAGACGGGCCTGCCGCCGCGCTCGCCGAGAACGAGCACGACATGGTCGGGCAACATCGCGCCGATGCGCTCGAAGAAGGCGAGCGATAGATAGGGTGTCGAGTGGTGGCGGCGGTACGTGGTCGTGTAGCAACGGAAGAAGAATGACCAGTGCCTGCCCTCGATCTCGCGCCCGAGCAGGCGGCGAAAGGTCACTCCTGCGGCGCCGAGCTTGCGCCGTTCCTGGCTGATCCGTTTGCGCTTGGTGTGATTCATCGTCGACAGGAAGTCGCAGAAGTCGCGATAGCCCGGATTGGTCCAGTGAAACTGCACGCTGTCGCGCAGCAGCATGCCGGCAGCGGCGCAGGTGTACGCCTCGTCGGCTTGCGGAAACAGAATATGCAGCGACGACAAGCGGTCGTCGGCAACAAGGGACAATGCGCCGGCGAGAAGCTCACCGCGAGTTGTCGCATCGGCCGCGATCAGCCGCGGCCCCGTCGCCGGGGTAAACGGAACCGCGCACACGAGCTTGGGGTAGTAATGCCTCCCGTGCCTCCGGTACGCGTCGGCCCACGACCAGTCGAACACATATTCGCCGTAGGAGTGCGTCTTGACGTAGAGCGGCATCGCGCCGACGAGCAGCGCACCGTGCCACGCAGTAAGGTAGCGCGGCGTCCACCCTGTTTGCGGCGCGGCACAACCGGTTTCGTGCAACGCGTGCAGAAACGCGTGCGACAAAAGCGGCCGGTCGCCGACGAGCGCATCCCAGGCCGACGCGGAGACCGCGCTGAGCGAGTCGACGATGCGAAGCGAGGTGCGTGCCATGCGCGAGCGGAAATTCCGTGCCATTGTCGCATGTCCGGCAAGCGCCAAGCCACGTGCTAACATTCCTGCATGCGCGTCGCCATCGCTCAGCTGGATTGCGTGGTCGGCGATATCCCAGGCAATGCCGCGCGTATCCTCGCGGCCGTCGACGAGGCGCGGCGCGGTGGCGCCGATCTCGTTGTGACGCCGGAACTGTCGCTCTGCGGCTATCCACCGGAAGACCTGCTGCTGCGACCGGCCTTTCTGACCGCGTGTGCCGGAGAGCTCGAGCGCCTCGCCGCGCAAGTCACCGGACCGGCGGTGCTCGTCGGTTTTCCCGAAGCTGCCGGCGGCAAGCAGCACAACGCGGTGGCGGTGGTTCGCAACGGCCGGGTTGCGGCGATCTATCGCAAGCGCGAGCTTCCGAACTATACGGTGTTCGACGAAGAGCGCTATTTCGAGCCCGGCACCGATCCCTGCGTCATCGACGTAGCCAGCGTTCGCGTCGGAATCGTCATCTGCGAGGACATCTGGTTTCCCGCCGCGGCACGCATCGCGAGCGCCGCCGGCGCGCAAGTCATCGTCGTGCCCAATGGTTCCCCGTACCACACGCGGCAGCAGGCGTTGCGACGCGACGTCGTGACGGCGCGCGCGCAGGAAACAGGTCTGCCCGTCGTTTACGTCAACCGCGTCGGCGGCCAGGACGAGCTGGTGTTCGACGGCGCGTCATTCATCGTCGACGGAGCGGGCGCGCTCGCGCAGCAGGTGCCGGCGTGGCGCGAGACCGTGGCGCTGGCCGAGTTTGCCGGAGCGACGCCGAAGGCTGTACGCGGTGGGCTCGACGGGCGCCTGGAAGCAAACGTCTACGCGGCGTTGTCCATGGGCGTGCACGACTACGTCGAAAAAAATCATTTCCCCGGCGTTCTGCTCGGCTTGTCGGGCGGCATCGACTCGGCGTTGACGCTGGCGGTCGCCGTCGACGCTCTCGGCCGTGAGCGGGTGCGCGCGGTGATGTTGCCATCGCCGTATAACGCGGCCATCAGCTTGGACGATGCACGCGCCATGGCCGGAATCCTCGGCGTGCGCTACGACGAGATTCCGATCGACGGCGTCTTCCAGGCGTTTCGGGCGGCGCTCGCCGACGAGTTCAAGGGTCTGCCCGAGGATGCGACCGAGGAGAACATCCAGGCGAGGATTCGCGGCACCCTGTTGATGGCGTTTTCCAACAAGCACGGGACGATCGTCCTCACGACCGGCAACAAGTCGGAGATGGCGGTGGGCTATGCCACGCTCTATGGCGACATGGCCGGCGGCTTCGCCGTGCTGAAGGACCTCAGCAAGTCGCTGGTCTATCGCCTGGCGCGATATCGGAACGGCCTGGGGCGGGTGATCCCCGAACGGATCATCACGCGCGCGCCGTCGGCGGAGCTGCGGCCGAACCAGACGGACCAGGACAGCCTGCCTCCTTACGACGCGCTCGACGCGATCCTCGAGGCGTACGTCGAGGAACTGCAAAGTCCGGCCGAGATCGTCGCCCGCGGCTACGCGGCGGAGCACGTGGCCAGGGTGGTGCGGCTGATCAAGATGAACGAGTACAAGCGGCGGCAAGCCGCGGTCGGCATCCGCATCACGCCACGCGGATTCGGCAAGGACTGGCGCTACCCGATAAGCTCGGCGTGGTCCGAGTGGAAGAGCGTCATGTAGGGCCGAATTTATTCGGCCGCGGCGCTCCATGTTAGCGAAGCGTGCGAGTGAATTCGCACCTACAAAGACCCGACGGAGTCGATGCCCGCCTTTCCGTCTAGTTGCGCTCGTTCGAGTGGTGTAACCTTCGCTGTGGCGCGCCCGAGCTGATGAAGGAGCGGCAATGAAAAAAGTCGAAGCGATCATCAAGCCGTTCAAGCTCGACGAGGTGCGCGAGGCACTCTCCGAAATCGGCGTCAGCGGTCTCACCGTGACTGAGGTCAAGGGTTTCGGCCGCCAAAAGGGCCATACCGAGCTCTACCGCGGTGCGGAGTACGTCGTAGATTTCCTGCCCAAGGTCAAGGTCGAGGTGATCGTCGCCGACAGTCTGGTCGAGCGCGCCATCGAAGCGATCGTTAAAGCGGCGCGAACGGGAAAGATCGGCGACGGGAAAATCTTCGTCACATCGGTCGAACAGGTCGTGCGCATTCGCACCGGCGAGTCCGGCGAAGCAGCCGTCTGAACCGTGGCCGTCGCGGCGTAGGCAAGGAGGCAATATGTCGATCATGAGCGAGTTCCGCGAGTTCGCGGTCAAGGGCAGTGTTGTCGACCTGGCGGTGGGCGTGATCATCGGCGCCGCGTTCGGCAAGATCGTCGATTCGCTGGTCAAGGATCTGATCATGCCGATCGTCAGCCGCATTTTTGGCGGGCTCGACTTCAGCAACTGGTTCGTGATGCTGGGCGCGCCGCCGCCGGGTTACAGCGGGCCGATGACCTACGAAGCGCTGACCAAAGCCGGCGTGCCGCTGTTCGCCTACGGCAACTTCATCACCATCGCGATCAATTTCATCATTCTCGCCTTCATCATCTTCGTGATGGTGAAGCAGATCAACCGGGTGCGCGGCGCCACGCCTCCGCCGCCTCCGCCGGAGAACGTGCAGCTCCTGCGCGAGATTCGCGATGCGCTGCAAAAATGAGCCGCCGCACCTGGCGTGCGGCATGACCAAAACGGGTGACTGGAGGAACAATGATTCGGACCAAACTGTTGTTAGCGCTTGCGGTGCTGGCGCTCGGCCTTGCTGAAACGGCGCGCGGCGACATCAATGTCGGCGTAACCCTGTCCGCGACAGGGGCGGCAGCCTCGCTCGGCATTCCCGAGCGCAACACCTTCGAGCTGCTGCCGACGACGATCGCCGGCCAGAAAGTCAATTGGATCGTGCTCGACGACGGCTCGGATACGACCAAGGCGGTGACCAACACGCGCAAGCTTCTGAGCGAAGATAAGGTCGACGTGATCGTGGGCTCGACGGTGACGCCGAACTCGCTGGCGATGATCGACATCGTCGCCGACGCGGAGACGCCGATGATCGCGATGGCAGCGTCGGGCCGCATTGTCGATCCCGCCAATCCGAAGGTGAAATGGGTGTTCAAGACGCCGCAGAGCGACTCGCTGATGGCCGATGCGATTGCGGTCAGCATGAAAGCCAACGGTGTGAAGACGATGGGCTACATCGGCTTCAATGACGCCTACGGCGACAGTTGGCTCACCGAGATCAAACGCTCGGCGCAGACCGCCGGGATCAAGGTCGTCGCCGAGGAAAAATACAACCGCAACGACGCATCGGTGACCGGGCAGATTCTCAAGATCGTCGCCGCGAATCCCGACGCGGTGCTGATCGGCGCGTCGGGCACGCCGGCCGCGACGCCGCAGAAGGACCTCGCCTCGCGCAACTACAAAGGCAAGGTCTACCAGACGCATGGTGTCGCGAATCCTGACTTCCTGCGCGTCGTCGGCAAGGAGGGCAACGGAACGATCCTGCCAGCCGGCCCGATGCTGGTCTACGAGCAGCTGCCGGCCAGCAATCCGGTCAAGAAATCGGCGGCCGAATACGTCACCAAGTACGAGACGAAATACGGCACGCGGTCGACCTTCGGCGGCCATGCCTGGGATGCGTATCTGTTGCTGTCGCACGCGATCCCCGACGCCCTGAAGAAGGCCAAACCGGGGACGAAGGAGTTTCGCGCCGCGCTGCGCGACGGCTTGGAGAATGCCAAGGACATCTTCGGCGCGCATGGCGTGTTCAACATGACCCCGCAGGATCACAACGGCCTCGACAACCGCGCGCGCCTGATGATCAGGATCGAAGACGGTAAGTGGGTAGTGATCAAATAGACGCGCCCGTCTGACCGCGCGCCGGGAGCGAATCGACGCACCCGCGCGTTTTGCCTTGCATCGCCACCGACGGCGCGGCGCGACAGCGTGCCGCCGCCGCGCACGATGGACCTGACGATAACCGCGCTCCTGGCGCAGGACGGCATCACCAACGGCGCGATATACGCGCTGCTCGCGCTGGCGCTGGTGCTCGTCTTCGCGGTGACGCGCGTGATCTGGGTGCCCTCGGGGGAATTGGTCGCCTACGGCACATTGACGCTCGCGGGCCTGCAACTCGGCAAGCCTCCGGGCACGATCGGCCTCCTTGTCGGCATGGCGATCATTGCCGGCGCGATGGAGGCCTGGAGTTGCTTCGCGCACGGCGAGGCGCGAGCGCTGCCCCGGCGGCTTCTGCTGTGGACCGTGGCGCCGCTTGCCATCGCCGGTCTGGTCCGCTGGCTCGCGCCGCTGCAACCGCCGTTCGCGGTACAGATCGCGCTTGCGCTCGCCGCGGTGACCGCGCTCGGGCCGCTGCTCTACCGGATCGTGTACCAGCCGCTGGCCGAAGCCTCGGTGCTGGTGCTGCTGATCGTCTCGGTCGCGGTGCATTTTGCGCTGACCGGCCTCGGGCTCTGGTTCTTCGGCGCCGAGGGCTCGCGCACGCCGCCGTTCTCCACCGAGTCGTTCCAGGTAGGCGAAGTCATCGTCAGCGCGCAAAGCATCCTCGTCGTTCTCACCAGCCTGCTGCTGATTCTCGCGCTGTACCTTTTTTTCGGGCGAACCCTCTACGGCAAGGCGCTGCGCGCCACCGCGCTCAATCGCGTCGGCGCAAGGCTCGTCGGCATTTCGCCCAATCTGGCCGGAGCGTTGACGTTTTCGCTCGCGACGTTGCTGTGCGCTTTCTCGGGCGTATTGATCGGTCCGATCACGACGGTTTATTACGACTCCGGCTTTCTCGTCTCACTCAAGGGCTTCGTCGGCGCGATCATCGGCGGGCTGGCAAGCTATCCGCTGGCCGCGGTCGGCGCGCTCCTGGTCGGCCTGCTCGAATCGTTCTCGTCGTTCTGGGCCAGCGCGTTCAAGGAAGTCATCGTCTTCACCGTGATCATCCCGGTGCTTCTCTGGCGCAGCCTCACGGCGCATCACCATGAGGAAGAGGAATGAAAGCGCTTGCGCAGGTGAGCGTTGGGGGCGCCGCATTCGCCGCAGTCGTTGCACTGCTCGCGATCGTGCCGCTGACGATGCCGCCGTTCTGGGTGACGCTCGGCAATTACATCGGCCTGTACAGCATCGTCGCATTGGGCCTGGTGCTGCTCACCGGTATCGCCGGTCAGACGTCTTTCGGGCAGGCCGCGTTCGTGGGGCTCGGTGCGTACACGACTGCGTATCTGACGACACGCTATGGGACGTCGCCGTGGCTTACGCTGCCCATCGGGCTCGTCATCACCTTCGCGGTCGCGCTTTTCCTGGGCTTCATCACGCTGCGGATGCGCGGTCACTACCTTCCTCTGGCGACGATCGCCTGGGGGATAAGCCTCTCGTTGCTGTTCGGCAATCTTGATTTTCTCGGAGGACATACCGGGCTCACCGGCATTCCGCCGCTCGCGCTGCCGGGATTCGAGCTCAAGAGCGAGCGGCATTTCTACTATCTGATCTGGGCGATCGCGCTTTGCGCGCTATGGGCGAGCAGCAATCTGCTCGACTCGCGTCCGGGCCGTGCGATCCGCGCGCTGAAGGGCGGACTCGAGATGGTCGAGGCATTCGGCGTCGACGCGGCGCGCTTGAAGATCGTCGTATTCGTCTATGCCGGGCTGCTCGCGTGCGTTTCGGGATGGCTATATGCGCATTTGCAGCGCTTCGTGAACCCGAGCCCATTCGGGATCCATCAGGGCATCGAATACCTGTTCATGGCGGTCGTCGGCGGCGCCGGCAGTGTCTGGGGTGCTGTCGTCGGGGCGACGCTGATCACGCTGCTCAAGCAATGGCTGCAGGACCTGTTGCCGCACATTCTCGGTCGCGCCGGCAATTTCGAGATCGTCGTGTTCGGCGTGCTGATGGTGCTGCTGCTGCAGCGTGCGCGCGAGGGAGTCTGGCCATGGCTCGAGCGCCTGCTGCCGAAGCGTGCCTCGCCGCCGGTGCCGGACGCGCCGGCGCTGCCCGCGCGTCACAAGACGGCAGGCCAGGGTGCGCGACTCGAGGTCGATGCGGCGCGCAAACAGTTTGGCGGGCTTGTCGCCGTGAACGATCTGTCGTTCGAGATTCGCCCCGGCGAGATTCTCGGGTTGATCGGTCCGAACGGCGCAGGAAAGACTACGATGTTCAACCTGATCAGTGGCTCACTGCGGCTCACCGCCGGCGACGTGCGCTTCTGTGGCGCCTCGATCGGCGGCCGCCAGCCCTATGAGATCGCGCGGCTCGGAATCGGGCGCACGTTCCAGCATGTGAAGCTGATCGGCTCGATGAGCGTACTCGACAACGTGGCTCTGGGCGCGTACCTGCGTAGCGAGGCCGGCGTGTTGCGCGCGGCGCTGAAGCTCGACCGTGCAGAGGAAGCGCGGATCAAGGCCGAGGCGGCGCGCCAGATCGCCCGCTGCCGCCTCGACGCGCACACTTTCGACGCCGCCGGCAGCCTTGCGCTCGGCCGCCAACGGGTCGTGGAAATCGCGCGTGCGCTCGCGGCGGATCCGTTGCTGCTGCTGCTGGACGAGCCCGCCGCAGGCCTGCGCTATCTCGAAAAGCAGGAGCTGGCGGCGCTGTTGCGCAGCTTGCGGGCGGACGGCATGACGATCCTCTTGGTCGAGCACGACATGGACTTCGTGATGGGCCTGACCGACCGGCTGGTCGTGATGGACTTCGGCGAAAAGCTCGCCGAGGGCCTGCCCGCGGAGATCCAGAAGAATCCTGTCGTTCTCGAAGCCTATCTCGGAGGGATCGAATGAGCGCAGCGCGCGAAGTTAAGGCGCGAAGCGCTCGGCGCTGCGCGAATGCGGAGGAGGCCGACACGCGACGTTCCGTAGCGCGCAAGAGGCACAAGGAGGCCGAGAATGAGCGCGCTGCTTGAAGTTCGCGATTTCCATGTCGCCTACGGCAAGGTCGAAGCGGTGCACGGCGTATCGCTTGCGGTCGCTGAGGAAAGCATCGTTACCGTCATCGGACCCAACGGCGCCGGCAAGACAACGCTGCTCGGCGCCATCATGGGCCTGCTGCCTTCGCGCGGCCAAGTCAGCTATGCGGGTACGCCAGTCGCGCGCATTGGCGTGGAGCAGCGAGTCGCGCTGGGTCTTTGTCTGGTGCCGGAGCGTCGCGAGCTTTTCGGCGCAATGACCGTCTCCGATAACCTCGAGCTCGGTGCGTTCCAGCGCTATCGTGCGGCAGACAAGACGGTCGAGGCGACGCGCGACGAGGTCTATCGGCGCTTTCCGCGCCTCGCGGAGCGACGGTCGCAATTGGCTGGAACGCTATCGGGTGGCGAACGGCAGATGCTGGCGCTCGGCCGTGCGCTGATGGCGAAGCCACGACTCCTGATGCTCGATGAACCGAGCCTGGGGCTCGCGCCGCTGATCGTGAAGGAAATCTTCAATATCATCGCCGCGCTGAAGGCCACCGGCGTATCGATATTGCTGGTCGAGCAAAACGCCCGAGCCGCGCTGCAAGTCGCCGATTACGGCTACGTGCTGGAAACCGGCGAGCTCGCGATCGAGGGCCCGAGCGCCGAACTCGCTGTCAATCCGCGCGTCGCTGCGACGTATCTAGGGCAATCGGTAGGTGCGAACTAGGCCGCGTCGGCCGTTGTCCCACCTGGCAGGCTAAACTTGTTCATCGGGCGCCATGCCCCGACAATGTAGGATTGATGCGTACTCCCAAGCCAAGGACTCCCGTGAGCAATCTCGCCGTTCCCGCTCTCAACCCGGCGCTGCTCGACCAGGCGACGCAACTCCTGCTCGCGCCTGCGGCGCTCGAATTCCGCCAGCTCTCGCAGGTGCTCGCCGACATCCACGTGCACCACGTCGACTATGCCGATCTGTATTTCCAGTATTCGCGCCTCGAAAGCTGGAGCCTCGAGGAGGGCATCGTCAAGTCGGGATCGTATTCGATCGACCGCGGTGTCGGAGTCCGCGCGATATCGGGTGAAAAGACCGCATTCGCGTATTCCGACGACATCAGTCTCGATGCGCTTGCGCAGGCCGCGACCGCGACCCGCGCCATCGGCCGCCAGGGGCAATCTTCCGTAGCCGCGCTCGACCACGTTGGCGGCGCCCGCGCGCTCTATTCCCCGCGCGACCCGGTCGTCGCGCTCACCGACGGCGCCAAGGTCGCTCTGCTCGAGCGCCTCGAGCAGATTGCGCGCCAGCGCGATCCGCGCGTGACGCAGGTGATGGCGTCGCTCGCCGGCGAATACGAAGCGATTCTCGTCGCTCGCAGCGACGGCCTGATCGCCGCCGATGTGCGGCCGCTGGTACGGCTGTCGCTTAACGTGATCGTCGAAGAGAATGGCCGGCGCGAACAGGGCATGGCCGGTGGCGGCGGGCGCCTCGACTACGGATATTTCAGCGACGCGTTGCTGCATGACTATGCGGCGAAGGCGGTCGACCAGGCGCTGTTGAATCTGAATGCACGCGACGCCCCAGCCGGCACCATGACGGTCGTGCTCGGACCGGGTTGGCCGGGCGTTCTGCTGCACGAGGCGATCGGGCACGGGCTCGAAGGCGACTTCAATCGCAAGGGAACTTCGGCATTTTCGAATCGCATCGGCCAGCGTGTCGCGGCCGCCGGCGTGACGGTGGTCGACGACGGTACGATTCCCGATCGCCGCGGATCGCTCAACATCGATGACGAGGGCAACCCGACGCAGCGCACGGTGCTGATCGAGGACGGGGTCCTGCGCTGCTACATGCAGGACGCGCTCAACGCGCGACTGATGGGCGTGCCGCCGACGGGGAACGGCCGGCGCGAGTCATTCGCGCACGTGCCGATGCCGCGAATGACAAACACGGTGATGCAGAACGGCGACCGCGATCCCAACGAGATCATCGCCTCCGTTGACGACGGCCTCTACGCAGTCAACTTCGGCGGCGGTCAGGTCGACATCACCAACGGCAAGTTCGTCTTCTCAGCAGCCGAGGCCTGGAAAATCGAGAACGGCAAGCTCGCCTATCCGGTCAAGGGTGCGACGCTGATCGGCAATGGTCCGGACGCGCTCACGCGCGTGTCGATGATCGGCAACGATCTCGCGCTTGACGCCGGTATCGGCACTTGCGGCAAGGACGGACAAAGCGTTCCGGTCGGCGTCGGACAGCCGACGTTGCGCATAGATGGCCTGACGGTAGGTGGAACAGCGTAGCCCGGGCTGACCCCGGACTTGATCCGGGGGATGCCCGGGGCGACACGGCAATGGGACGTTGCTCCCGGGCATCGCGCTTCGCGCTCAGCCCGGGCTACGTCTAGTGCAACGGCCCCGCGGGCGACACGACGGCGATTGCCGGCGCGGGTGATGCGTGGTGCACGACGATGCGCCAGCCCGAAGGTGTGCGCAGATAGACGTTGGTTGCGATCGCGGCACCGCGCGGCTTGGTGTCATTGCCGACGGTCACGTGCTCGACTGCGCTTTGCATCGCGAGGCCCACGGTCTCGATGACGACGATCTCGTCGAGCCGGAACGAGAGCTTGGTCTCGCCCGCAAAAAGCTGCTCCCATCCGATCCGCACCGCCTCATAGCCGACCAACCGCGGTCCGCCGGGGTGTACGCAGATGATGTCCTCGTCCTCGGCCCAAGTCGCCATCATGGCGTCCACGTCCTTCGCCTCGAACGCCTGGTAGAACGCGAGCGCAGCATCCTGCGGCGAGGTGAAAATCGTCGGAGGGCGTGGCTTCGCCATGTCAGCAAGAGCGCGCTGCGGTCATGCCGACACCTTCCGCGCCAGGTCGTGCACAAGCTCGACGTCGAGCTCGCGCATGCACTTGAAGTGGCCGAGGGGGCATTCGCGCTGAAAGCATGGACTGCAAGCGATATCGATCTTCGCGATATGCGCGAGCGGTGACAGCGGCGGCGTGTAATCGGGAGACGACGAGCCGAAAAGCGCGACCAGCGGCCGGCCGACCGCCGCCGCAGCGTGCATCAATCCCGAATCGTTGCTGACGACGATCGAGGCGAGCGCCAAGAGATCGATCGCAGTGCCGAGATCGGTGCGGCCCGTGAGATCGCGCACGCCAGGGATCGCGGTGGCAATCGGCAGCGCCGCCGCCTGGTCGTTAGGCGAGCCCAGCAGCCAAACCGCGTAACCTTCCACGAGCAGGCGCCGCGCCAGCGCGATGAAATGCTCCGCCGGCCAGCGCTTCGCCGGACCGTACTCGGCACCGGGGCAGAGGATCGCGATCGGCCGGTGCGTCGACAGCGCGAGCGCGCGCATCGCGGAAGCGGCATTGGCGGCATCGGGCACCAGCACCGGAGCTGGCGGCGTCGGGATCAGCCGACCCTTCGGCACGGCGAGCGCGACGAAGCGATCGACCAGACGGGGAAACGCCTTGCGATCGAGACGGCGTGTTTCGGTGAGAAGCGCTCGGCGACCTTCGCCCGCGTAGCCGATCCGGCGGGGAATGCCCGCGAACCACGGAATCAGCGCCGACTTGAATGAATTGGGCAGAATGAATGCGCGGGTGTACGCGCGCGCCCTGATCTCACGCGCGAGTGCGCGCCGGCGCCCGAGACCGAGCTCACCGTGGCCGAGGGGGTTCTCGACGATGCGGCCGATGCCGCGCATGCGCGCGTATACCGGCGCGCACCACGGCGCCGCGAGCACGTCGACGATCGGCTCCCCGAGCGGCTCGCGCAGGACCGCGATCAGCGGCTCGGACAGAATGGCGTCGCCGACCCAGGACGGCGCTACGATCAGGATGCGTTCGGCCATGATCAATGCTCGCTGTACCGGCCGCGGCCGGCACGTTCGCGCCGACACGCGCTAGGCGACCTAATGCGCGCCCTTGCGCGGCGCTCCCTTGAATCGGTAGCGCGTCCCGCAATACGGACACATCGCTTCGCCTTCCGCGGCGACATCGAGAAACACGCGCGGGTGACTCGACCACAGCGGCATTGCCGGGTTGGGGCAATGCAACGGCAGATCGCGTTCGGTGACCTCAACGACGGGCAGCGCGCTGGCGTCGGGTTGCGCCATAGTCGATCGCAGCCGCATGGGAGTCGACGGGCGTCAACCACGACTTGTACTTGGGATTTCGTCCGTTGACGACATCGAAAAACATCGCCTGCAGTTTCTGGGTCATCGGCCCGCGCTGGCCGGAGCCGATCGGTCGGTTGTCCAGCTCGCGGATCGGCGTCACCTCGGCCGCGGTGCCGGTGAAGAATGCCTCGTCGGCGATGTAGAACTCGTCGCGCGTGATCCGCCGCTCGAGCACCGGGATGCCCAGCTCTTCGGCGAACGTGATGATCGTGCCGCGGGTAATGCCGTTAAGCGCGCCGCCGGAGAGGTCGGGGGTATGAAGCTTGCCGTCGCGCACCAGGAACACGTTCTCGCCGGAGCCCTGGCAGATGAAGCCTTGGGGGTCGAGCAGCATCGCCTCCTCGTAGCCGTCGTGCGTCGCTTCCTGGTTGGCGAGAATCGAGACGGCGTAGTTGCACACCGCCTTCGCGTTGCACATCGTGATGTTCGGATGGTGGTGGGTGAACGACGACGTCTTGACGCGAATGCCTTTCTCGAGCCCGTCGGCGCCGAGATACGCGCCCCAGGGCCACGCGGCGATCGCGACGCGAACGGGATTCGACTTGGCAGCCACACCCAGCGCTTCCGATCCGTAGAACACGAGCGGGCGCAGGTAGCACGAGTCGAGGCCGTTGCGCTGGACGCATTCCTTTTGCGCGGCGTCGAGCACGTCCCTGCTGTACGGAATGGTCATGCCGAAGATCTGCGCCGAGCGGAACAGGCGATCGGTGTGATCGCGCAGGCGGAAGATCGCCGGCCCCGCGGCCGTCTGATAGCAGCGGACGCCTTCGAATACGCCCAGCCCGTAGTGCAAGGTATGGGTCAGGACGTGGGTGGTAGCTTCGCGCCACGGCACGAGCTTGCCGTCATACCAGATGAACCCGTCGCGGTCTGCCATCGACATGGCGGCTGTCCTTGCGCTGCAAAACCACTATTTTAGCCGAAATCGGCCGCCCGCCCGGACCCGCCGGCCGCTTGCCACGCCGCGCCGAATACGTGTGCCCAGAGTTCGCCGACCGTCGCGCGTCGCGCGGCCTGCGCCGCCGGAACGACCCGCGCCAGCGGCGCTCCCTGCAGACGAATCTGGTGTTGGAGCCGCCGGTACTCGCGGTAGGCGTCAGCGACGGTTGCCGCGAGCGGCGCCGGCACGAGGCCGAGCTCTGCCGCGAGCGCGAGCAGCGCGATGTTGCCGACATTGCGCGTCAGCGGCGGATGGCGGGCGCTGTGCAGCAGCACCAGGAATTGCACGGTGAACTCGACGTCGACCATGCCGCCCGGGTCGTGCTTGAGGTCGAACAGCGCGCTCTTGTTCGGATGGCCCGCGTACATCCTGCGGCGCATTTCGACGACGTCGTCGCGGAGCCGCAGCGGATCGCGAGGGCTGCGCAGGATCGCCTCGCGTTCGGTCTCGAAGGCGGTGCCGATGATCGCGTCGCCGGCGACGAAGCGCGCGCGCGTGAGCGCCTGATGCTCCCACGTCCACGCATCCTCGCGCTGGTAGCGGCAGAACGCCGACAGGCTCGAGACGACGAGCCCACTCGCTCCGTCGGGCCGCAAGCGCAGATCGGTATCGTAAAGGCGCCCCGCCGCAGTCGCGCTGGTGAGCCAGGTATTGAGGCGGTGCGCGAGGCGCGCGTAGCGTTCGGGCGCGCTTTCGTCGGAATCGTCGTAAAGAAAAACGAGATCGAGGTCCGACGCATAACCGAGTTCCTTCCCGCCAAGCTTGCCGTAGCCGATGATCGCGAACTTCGGTGGCGCAAGCTTGGCCTCACCGTGCATCTGCGCCCAGCAACGCTCGAGTGTGCCCGCAAGCACGATGTCCGCCAGCGCCGACAAGTGATCGGCGAGCCGTTCGACGGTGAGCAGGCCATTCAGATCCTGCGCCAGCAGCCGAAACGTCTGCGCATGCTGGAAATGCCGCAACGCGTCCATCTGTCGCTCGGGATCGCCCGCATGGGCGCGAAGCTGGAGGTCGAGCTCGCGTCGCCACGCATCCCAATCGGGCTCGGCGAGCAGCACCCGGCTGTCGAGCAATTCGTCGAGCAGCAGCGGATGCCGGGTGAGGTAGTCCGCCGCCCACGCGCTCGCAGCCATCAGCTGCGCGAGCCGCGGCAATACCGGCGGGTGCTCGAACAGCAACGCCAGATAGACGCTGCGGCCGCTGATCGTCTCGAGCAGCGTGAGCAGGCGTCCGAATACCGCTTGAGGCTCGACTGTCGACGAGGCCGCCGCGGCCGCGGCAGCGCGCAAGAGCTGCGGCAGGAGCGCGTCGAAGCGTTGCCGCGACAGGGTCGGCAACTGCAGGTATCGCGCACTTTGCCGCACGCGGGCGAGCGACTCGATCAGGGTGACGGGCGAGCCGTAGCCAGCGGCGGCGAGCGCGGCGCACTGGGCGTCTCCGGGGCTTGGATCGAGCCAGATCGACGCCAGCGGATCTTCGTCGGCAATATCCTCGCCGAATACCGCTTCGAAATGCCGCTCGACCGCGTCGCGGTGGCGATCGAGCACTGCGGTCAGCGCCGCGGCGTCCGCGCTCCCGCAAGCGCGCGCCAGCGCAGCCTGCTCGGCGGCATTGATCGGCAGATCGTGCGTCTGCTGGTCATCGCGGTACTGCAGGCGGTGCTCCAGATTGCGCAGGAACACGTAGGCCGCGCAAAGCTCGGAGACAGCGGGGCGCGGGAGCAGCCCGCGCGTTCCGAGCGCGGCGAGTGCCGGTAGCGTGCCGCGCAGCCGCAGCGCCGGCTCCCTGCCGCCGCGCACGAGCTGCAGCGCCTGCACGATGAATTCGATCTCGCGGATGCCCCCCGGACCGAGCTTGATGTTGCGGGCGTAATCCTTGCGTCGACCCTGCTCGCGAATCTGGTGGTGCACGTCGCGCAAACCGGCGTAGGCGTCGTAATCGAGATACTTGCGAAACACGAACGGCGCGATGAGCGCTTCCAGCTCCTCGCAACGTTCGCCGGTCAGCGGCCGCGCCTTGAGCCACGCGTAGCGCTCCCAGCTGCGACCTTGCGCGACCAGGTATTGCTCGAGCGCGGCGAACGACGCGGACAGCGGCCCGCTGTCGCCGTAAGGGCGCAGGCGCATGTCGACGCGAAAGACGAATCCGTCGGCGGTAGCGTCGGCCAGCGCGGCGATGATGCGCCGCCCCAGCCGGTCGAAGAATTCCTGGTTTGCAAGCGGCTTCGGTCCGGCCGTCGTTCCGTCTTCGGGATAGACGAACACGAGGTCGACATCCGACGACACATTGAGCTCGCCGCCGCCGAGCTTCCCCATGCCGACGACGACGAGGCGCTGCGGCTGGCCGCTGTCCGCGCCGATCGGCTCGCCATGCGCCTGCGCGAGCCAGCGATGATGCAGGTTGACGGCGGCGTCGATCGCGACTTCGGCAAGCCGGGTGATGGTCGTACAGACTTCGGCGAGGTCGGCCCGGCCAGTAAGATCGCGCAGCAGCGTCGTGAACAAGACGCGCTGGCGCAGCCGGCGCAGCGCCGTGGCGAGAGCGATGTCATCGGCGGCTTCTCTCACCAGGTGGACATCGTCTTCCAACCATGTCACGGCATGATCGAGCGCGGCGAGCGCACGCTCTACGAGTTCGGGCTGCGCGGCTCGAAGGCGTGCGCCATACAGGCTGAACTCGAGCGCCTCGGCAGGGTCCATCGGGAAAGATAACGGGCGAGCGACGCGCTCGAGGGTAAAATCAGTCGCCCAAAGCCTACCATGGCCGTCCTGCGCGCACCCTCCGATTCCGCCGCTCCCGCCGCCACCGCTCTGCCGCGGACGATCCTGCGCATGACCGGTCGCGTGCTGCTCGCGTTGATCGCGATTTTCTGCGTATCGCTGCTGACCATCCGTTTCTTGATCTTTCCCGAGCTCGAGAGCTATCGGGGACGAATCACCGGCGTGCTCGAGCGGCAGATCGGACAGCCGGTCGAGCTCGACGGGCTCAAGGGAGGGTGGGACGGGTGGAACCCCCGACTCGACGTCAAGAACCTTCGCGTCGTCGACCGAACCGACGGCACGCCGCTGCTGACATTGCCGGAGGTTCACCTGACGATCGCGTGGACGTCGCTGCTGTTCATCGATCTGCGTTTCAAGGAGGCGGTGCTCGACCGCCCGCAGCTCGCGGTGCGGCGTGACGTGCAAGGAATATTGCATGTCGCCGGATTGACGTTCGATCCGGCCCAGGGACGCGAGGACTCGGCGCTCGCCGACTGGCTCTTGCGCCAGCGGCGAATTCTGATTCACGACGGCGCGGTCACCTGGCTCGACGAGCAGCGCGATGCGCCGCCTTTGGAGCTCAAGCACGTCGAGTTCCGGATGGAGAACCGCTTCGGGCGCCATCGTTTCGGGTTGACCGGGGCGCCTCCGGCGGAGATTGCGGCACCGCTCGACGTGCGCGGGGATGTAGCCGGCCGCTCGCTCGCGGAATGGCGCGCATCGTCGGGGCGGTTGTACGTGCGCCTGGATTACGTCGATGTGGCGGCGTGGCGGGCATGGCTGCCGTTGCCGGTCGATATCAAAAGTGGCAAGGGCGCGGTGCGCGTGTGGTTCCAGTACGCCGACGGCGAGGCGCGGGAAGCCGTTGCCGATCTGGTGCTGGCAGATGTCCAAGCGCGGCTCGGGCCGGAGTTGGAGGAGCTCGCGCTCATCCGGCTCGACGGTCGGGTCGGCTGGCGCAGCAACGCCGGGAAGCTGGAATTTTTCACCGAGCAGCTCGCGTTTACCGGTCGCGGCGGAGCCCGCTTCGACCCGACCGACTTCAGGCTGGTACTGGATACTGCGACGGCCGCGCGGCCTGCGTCGGGACAGATCGAATTCAGCAATCTTCAGCTCGCGCCCTTGACGCAGGTCGCCGAGAATCTGCCGTTGCCGGAGCGCTGGCGTGTGGAGCTCGCGCGCTACAACCCGCGTGGCAGCTTGGCGCAGGGCTCGCTGCAATGGAAGGGCGAGGCAACCGCGCCGCAGAGCTTTGCGGCCAAGGGCCAGTTTGCCGACCTTGGTGTGGTGGCGCAGGAACGCGTGCCGGGAGTGACCGGGCTCTCCGGCAGCTTCGAGACGACGGATCAAGGCGGCTCGCTGAAGCTTTCAAGCCGCGGGATGACTGTCGACCTGCCGCGCGTCTTCTCCGAACGCGTCGCCCTCGACACGCTGCAAGGTGGCATCGGCTGGCGCCGCGAGGGCGAGAATATCGAGATCACGCTCGAAGGGCTCGCGCTTGCCAACGCGCAGGTTTCGGGCAACGCGAGCGGCAGCTACCGCACTGCGGCCCGAGGTCCCGGGACGATTGACTTGAGCGTCCAACTCGCGCGAGCCGATGTGCGCGACATCTATCGCTATGTGCCGGTGACCGTGCCGAGCGCCGCACGCGAGTGGCTGCGCCGGGCGCTCGTCAGCGGGACGGCGAGCGACGCGCGACTGCGGCTCGCGGGCGATCTCGCGGACTTTCCATTTGCCGCTGGCAAGAAGGGACAGTTCGTAGTCACGGTCAAGGCGCAGGGGGTAACCCTCGATTACGCCGACCGCTGGCCGCCTCTCACCGACGTGGACGCCGACGTGCGCTTCGAAGGCCCGCACATGACCGTCGACGCGCACCGCGGGCAGGTGTACACCGCAGCGATCCAGCGCGCGCGGGCCGAAATCGCCGATTTGCGCGGCCACAATGCGCTCGTTCGCATCGACGGCGAAGCCTCGGGGCCGACTGCGGATTTCTTGCGCTTTGTCGCGGAGAGTCCCGTCGCAGGCTGGATCGGTCATTTCACCGACGGCGCCGAGGCGGCCGGCGCCGGCAAGCTCTCGCTGAAGCTCGAGCTGCCGCTGGGCAAGCCCGAGGCCAATCGCGTCGCGGGCGAATACACGTTCTCGAGCAACCGCATCAAGCTTCCCGGAGACATGCCCGCTGTCAATCGGCTGAACGGCAAGCTCGCGTTTACGGAGCGCGAGCTGGGCGCAGCGCAGCTCACGGGTGACGTCCTCGGCGGCGCGGCACGCTTCTCGATCACTAGCGATGACGGACATGTCCGCGTCGCCGGTCAAGGCAGCGCGGATCTCGGTCAGCTGCGCGTCGAATTTCCCCAGCACGTGCTGGCCAAACGCGTCGCCGGCACAACCGACTGGCAGCTTGGCATCAACGTGGGCGGCGGGGTCTCCACGTGGACACTCGAGTCGGGGCTTCGCGGCGCGACAATCGATCTGCCGCCACCGCTGGCGAAGGCCGCGGGCGAGACGCTGCCCATGCAAATCGAACGCAAATCCGTCGATCGCAACCACGACGCCGTTACCGTGCGCTATGGGCGCATCGGGCAACTGATGCTCCAGCGGCGGCTTGCCGCATCCGGCGCGACCGTGGAGCGCGGCCTGGTCGTCCTCGGCGGCGGCAGCGGGGAACCGGATCGCCCGGGAATGTGGGTACGCGGGCGCGTCGACGCGGTTAATGCCGATGGCTGGCTCATCGTCAAGCGAGAGCTGGAATCGGACAGCGTGAAAGACGCTCTGACTCTGGCCGGCATCGACGTGACCGTGCGCGAGCTCGATGTCTTCGGCCGGCGCTTCAACGAGCTACGCATCGGCGCGAGCCGTGGCTCCGACACCTGGCAGATCGATTTGCGCGGGCGCGAGCTCGCCGGCATCGCACACTGGCAAGCAGAAGCGCCCGCTCGTCCGAATGGGCGTATCGTCGCCCGCCTGCAACGCTTGAGCGTCCCCGCAGCCGTCGGTGAAGTCGCACCGGGCAAGACCGAGACGGTCGGCGGATCCAACCCCTGGCCGGAGATCGACATCGAGTCCGACAGCTTTTTGCTTCACGATCGCGATCTCGGCAAGCTCGAATTGACCGCGCAGCCTCGCGGCGCTGATTGGCAAATCCAGCGCCTGCTGTTGACCAACGACGACGGAAAACTCTCGGCGCAAGGCTGGTGGCGTGCCGCAGGCCGAGCCCAGCAGACGACGCTCGACGCCGAGCTCGATATCACCGATGCCGGCAGGTACCTCGCGCGCTTCGGTTTGCCCGATGCAGTGCGCGGCGCGCCGACGAAGGTCCGTGGCCAGCTCGGCTGGGCGGGAGGGCCCCAGGCATTCGACTATCCGACGCTCTCGGGCGCTTTCAGCATCCACGCGGCGCAGGGGCAGTTCACCAAGCTCGATCCCGGCGCCGGGAAGCTGCTCGGCGTGCTCTCGCTGCAGTCGCTGCAGCGCCGCCTGACGCTCGACTTCCGGGATCTGTTCGGCGAAGGTTTCGCCTTCGACGAAATCACCGGCGACGTCCGCATCCAGAACGGCATCATGAAAAGCGACAATCTGCGCATCGCCGGTCCCGCAGCCCGCATCGCCATCAGCGGCGAGGCCGATATCGCGAAAGAGACGCAGCAGCTCAAGGTGCGCGTGCAACCGACGCTTTCCGCCGGTGTGTCCGTGGGTGCGGCGGTGCTGCTGCTCGCCAATCCGATCGTCGGCGCCGCGGTGGGCGCCGGCTCGCTGCTCGCACAGAAGGTGCTGCAGGACCCCATCGAGCAGATCTTCTCCTACGAGTACGCCGTCAGCGGCGGCTGGACCGACCCGCAGGTCGAGCGTACCGGGCGCCAGGCAGCGAATGTGGCCAGGCCTGCGGCCGCGGCGGAAAACGGCGGCAAATGACGCGCGAGCGTTTTCGCGTCGCGGCAGTGCAAACGCTGTCAGGCGGCGACGTCGATGCCAATCTGCGGGCGATCGAGCCGCTGATCGTCGAGGCTGCGCGCCAAGGCGCGCGGCTGGTGGTGTTGCCGGAGTATTTCGGCATCTTCGGTGCGAGGGCGACCGACAAGCTTGCCGCGCGCGAGATCGAAGGCGCCGGTGTGCAGCAATCGTTTTTGGCGCGCGTCGCGCGCGAATGCGGTATCTGGCTCATCGGTGGCACGCTGCCGATCGCGATTGCCGATCCGACGCGCGTGCGCGCCGCATCGCTGGTATTCGCTCCGGACGGGCAGCGCATTGCGCGCTACGACAAGATGCACATGTTCGCCTTCAGTCAGGGCGATGAGCACCACGACGAGGGCAAGACGCTCGAACCCGGAACGCAGGCCGTAGCGTTCGACGCGCCCTGCGGCCGCGTCGGCCTGTCGGTGTGCTACGATCTTCGCTTTCCCGAGCTGTACCGGCGCTTGGGCGACTTGGCGCTCATCGTCGTGCCTTCGGCGTTCACCGCGATCACCGGCGCTGCGCACTGGCACGTGCTGCTCCGCGCGCGGGCGATCGAGAACCAGTGCTACGTGCTCGCCGCCGCACAGGGTGGGCTGCATCCCGGCGGTCGCCGCACGTATGGACACAGCATCCTGATCGATCCTTGGGGAGTCGTGCTTGCAGAGTGCGACGAAGGGCCCGGCATCGTCATCGGCGATATCGATCCCGAGCGGCTCGCGCAGGTGCGGCGCGATCTGCCGGCGTTGCAGCACCGGTCTATCGCATGACGTTGGCTGCAGCGCGCGTGCATTCCGCGCCGGACTACGACCTCGCGGTCGTGGGTGCAGGTTTTGCCGGGCTCGCCTGCGCGCGCTCCGCGGCGCTGCGCGGGCTCTCGGTGCTCGTCCTCGAGCGCCAGGCGCGCGCGGGGCAGGTGATCCATACGACCGGTCTGCTGGTGAAGGAGGCGGCCGAGCGCTGGGAAGTGCCGGCGCGTCTGACGCAGCGCATTCGCGGCGTGCGGCTCTACGCACCTTCGCTATCGCACATCGACCTCGCCGCGCCGGGATATTATTTTCTGGCGACGAACACGGCCGCACTGATGCAGTGGCTCGCGGACGAGGCGCGCCGCGCCGGCGCGAGACTGCGCTACGGCTGTCCTTTTCGCGGAGCGAGCCGCGACGCCAGCGCTATGGTGCTCGCGAGCACCGGCGCGCGCGTGCGCTATCTCGTCGGCGCGGATGGCGCGCATTCGAGCGTCGCGCGCGCCTTCGGCTTGTCGCGCAATCGCGCATTCCTGCTTGGCATCGAAGCCGAATACGAAGGCGTCGGAGGAATCGATCCCGATCGCCTGCACTGTTTCCTCGATTCCAGGCTTGCTCCGGGCTACATCGGCTGGGTCGTCCCCGGTGTCGGCGGCATGGCGCAGGTCGGGCTCGCCGCACGCTGGCCACACAAGCCGGATCTCCCCGCGTTCGAACGCAAGCTTGCGCCGCTTTTCGACTGGAGCCGGGCGCGGCGCATCGCGAGGCGCGGTGGCCGGATCCCCGTCGGCGGTCGCCTCGCCAGGTTTGCGCGCGATCGCGTCCTACTCGTGGGCGACGCCGCAGGCATCGTTTCGCCGCTCACCGCCGGCGGCATCCACACCGCGCTCGAATCGGGATGGCGGGCGGCGCATGCGATCGCGGATTACCTCGACGCCGATGGGCCCGAGCCGGCGCGCGCGGCTACCGCGGCGTATCCACGCTTCGCCTTGAAGCGTGCCTTGCGCGCCGTCGCCGACCTGCCGCTGCCGAACTGGCTTTTCAATGCCATGCTTGGCAGTGCTGCGCTGCGCGTGGTCGCAAGCTCGATCTATTTTCACCGCCGCGGCGTTGGCGCGCTATCCCGGGCGACCTCAAGCGAGGAAGACGAGCTGCGCCATCCGGCCGAGTAAGTCGCTCGTAGCCCGGGCTGAGCCAATGGCGATGCCCGGGGCGACGCGTTCCATCAGGATCCCGGGCATCGCGCTTCGCGCTCAGCCCGGGCTACGGCAAAGTTACGCGCGCGGGGCCTTCAACAGCACGAGCACGGCGCCGGCGCCGCCGGAGTGACGCGGCGCTTCGCAGTAGGCCAGGACCTCGTCGCGCTGAGTCAGCCAGCGCCGTACCTTGGCCTTGAGCACCGGCTCGCGGTTGGGCGAGGACAGACCCTTGCCGTGAACCACGCGTACGCAGCGCCAGCCGCAGTTGCGGGCATCGTTAATGAAATCCGCGAGGGCGTCGCGCGCCTCAGCGCGGTTGAGCCGATGCAAGTCGAGCTCGCCTTGCACCGACCAATGTCCGCGTCGTAACCGCGTGAGCACGTCGCCTGCGAGGCCTTTGCGCAGGAACGTCTGCTCAGCCTCGAGCTCCTGGCCAACGTCCCAGTTGGCGGGCGAGGGCTCGACCCCGTGCTTGCTCATCGCCAGCGCGTCGGCTTCATCGGCGAGGCGCTTCGCCGGCACGCTCGCCGGACGGGCACGTACAACAACGGCCCGATTGTGAGATCGCAATGGCTCAACATCGGCAAACGCCTGGGAGAGATCGATATCGGCATCGGCAGCTTGGCGTGCGAGCTTGCGCGCCGCGGCCGAAGGTGGTGGCGTCCGCTTGCCCGAATCGGGCGCAGCCTTCTGCGCCGTCGCGAGGAGCGCCTTGAGTTCGGAGAGTTTTGCCATGCGCAGCGCCTCTCACTCCATGGATTCGAGGTATGCCTCGGCATCGAGCGCGGCCATGCAGCCGGTGCCAGCGCTGGTCACCGCCTGGCGATAGACATGATCGGCGACATCTCCAGCCGCGAACACGCCCGCCACGCTGGTGCTGGTAGCATTGCCCTCGCTGCCTCCTTTCACGTGGATGTAGCCGTTCTTCATATCGAGCTGGCCTTCGAACAGCTGCGTATTGGGCGTGTGGCCGATGGCGATAAACACGCCTTGCACGTCGAGGTCGCGGATCGCGCCGTCGTTGGCGTGTTTGACCCGCACGCCTTTGACTCCCGAACCATCGCCGATGATTTCGTCGAGCACATGGTCGTAAAGCACCTGCACATTGCCGCCTTCGCGGGTTTTGGCTAGCAAGCGGTCGACGAGTATCGCTTCGGCGCGGAACTTGTTGCGGCGATGCACCAGCGTCACCCGGCGCGCGATGTGCGACAGGTACAACGCCTCTTCGACTGCGGTGTTGCCGCCGCCGATGACGACGACGTCCTGACCCTTGTAGAAAAAGCCGTCGCAGGTCGCGCAAGCGGACACGCCCTTGCCCATGAATGCCTGTTCCGAAGGCAAACCCAGATACCGCGCCGACGCCCCCGTGGCGATGATGAGCGCATCGCAGGTATAGGTCCCCGAATCGCCGACCAGGCGAAGCGGGCGTTCGTCGAGCCGCGCGGTGTGAATCTGATCGAACACGATCTCGGTCTCGAAGCGCTCGGCGTGCAGCTGAAACCGCGCCATCAGGTCCGGGCCCTGGACACCGGCAGCGTCGGCGGGCCAGTTGTCGACGTCGGTGGTCGTCATGAGCTGTCCGCCTTGCGCGAGGCCCGTGATCAGCACCGGTCTCAGGTTGGCGCGCGCAGCGTATACTGCGGCGGTGAACCCGGCCGGACCGGAACCAAGGATCAGCAGGCGCGCGTGTTGGGAAGTCATGAGTGCTGCCGCTCGAGGAGCGCGATTGCGGCAAAAATTCGAGCGATTCTAACCGATGTGGGGGTGTCGTCCGGAGACCCCAATCCGGCGTACCTGCCGCGTCCGGCCGGCGTAAGATGTGTTGCGTGAACTACGCCACACAATACCATGATTTTTAAGAATAATAGTATCGTGACAAATCGTCGAGCGAGCCGTCCAGAGCCCTCGCTCTCACCGAAGGCCGCTGCGCTCGTCCGGGAATCCTGGTGGCTGCTCGTCATAGCGCTGCTCACGTTTCTCACGCTGACGCTTGCGACGTATCACAAGACCGACGCTGGATGGTCGTACTCTGGTAACGGCGCCATCGTCCAGAACAAAGGCGGCGCCGTCGGCGCGTGGCTCTCCGATCTTCTGTTCTACCTTTTCGGTTTTTCGGCGTGGTGGTGGGTTTTCGCCGGCATCGTCCTGGTCGTCGCCGGCTACCGGCGGATGATCGCAGCCGAAGGCACCGAGGTCGCATCCCGTCACCATCCGTGGCTTGCCATACCGGGCTTTGTCGTGCTGCTGCTCGCCAGTGCGGCGCTCGAAGCACTCCGGCTCTATCGCCTGCCGGCCACATTGCCGCAGCACCCGGGCGGAGCGATTGGCGATGTCATCGGCAACGGGCTTGCCCGGGCGCTCGGCTTCAACGGCGCAACGCTGTTGCTGATCGCGTTGCTCGCGATCGGGTGGACGCTGCTCACCGGGATGTCGTGGCTCAAGCTGATGGAGCGCATCGGCGGCGGTATCGAAGCGGCAATCGGCTGGGCGCGAAAGCGCCGCGAGGATCGCCGCGACCGCCAGATCGGCGCCGTCGCCCTCGAGCAGCGCGAACAAGCCGTCGAGGCCGCGCGCGAAATCGACGACGAGCGCGAACCGGTCGTCGTTGTGCCTCCGGTTTTCGAGGTGCCCAAGTCCGAACGCGTCGTCAGGGAAAGGCAGAAGCCGCTGTTCAAGGATCTGCCCGATTCGCCTCTGCCACCCTTGGCCCTGCTCGAGGATGCGCCGTCGGCGCAGGAGCAGATCAGTGCGGAGACACTCGAGTTCACGTCGCGCCTCATCGAGCGCAAGCTTGCCGACTTCGGCGTTGCGGTGAAGGTCCTCGCCGCCTATCCCGGGCCGGTGATTACGCGCTTCGAAATCGAGCCTGCAATCGGCGTCAAGGGCAGTCAGATCGTCAGCCTGATGAAAGACCTGGCGCGCGCGTTGTCGGTGGTCAGCATCCGTGTGGTCGAAACGATTCCCGGCAAATCGTGCATGGGTCTCGAGCTGCCGAATCCGCGCCGGCAGCTAGTTCGGCTGGTCGAGCTGCTCTCGTCCGCGGCGTACAACGATCTGCCGAGCCCGCTGTCACTCGCGCTGGGCAAGGACATTGCCGGCAAAGCGGTGATCGTCGATCTGGCACGCATGCCGCACCTGCTGGTCGCCGGAACGACGGGCTCGGGCAAATCGGTCGCGCTGAACGCGATGATCCTGTCGCTGCTGTACAAGGCCGAGCCGCGGCAGGTGCGGTTGATCCTGATCGACCCGAAGATGCTCGAGCTGTCGGTCTACGAGGGCATTGCGCATCTTCTGGCGCCCGTCGTCACCGACGTCAAGCTCGCCGCCAACGCGCTCGGCTGGTGCGTCGGGGAGATGGAGCGGCGCTACCGCCTGATGTCGACGCTGGGCGTGCGCAACCTTGCCGGCTACAACGCGCGCGTCGTCGAAGCGCGCAAGGCGAAGAGGCCGTTGACCAACCCCTTCTCGCTGACTCCCGACAGTCCCGAGCCGATCGAGGAAATGCCCCTGATCGTCGTGGTCATCGACGAGCTTGCCGATCTGATGATGGTGACCGGCAAGAAGATCGAGGAGCTGATCGCGCGGATCGCGCAAAAGGCTCGCGCCGCAGGCATCCACCTGATTCTCGCGACGCAGCGGCCGTCGGTCGACGTCATCACCGGTCTCATCAAGGCCAACATTCCCTCGCGCATCGCCTTCCAGGTCGCGAGCAAGATCGATTCGCGCACCATCCTCGACCAGATGGGTGCCGAAACGCTGCTCGGGCAGGGAGACATGCTTTATCTGCCGCCCGGTACCGGCCATCCGCAGCGCGTGCACGGGGCGTTTGTCTCCGACGGCGAAGTGCACCGGGTGGTCGAGCACCTCAAGGCCCAGGGCGGTCCGCAGTATCACGACGGCATTCTCGACGCCGGCGCGAACGCAGAGAGCGAGGAGGGAATCGGCATCGACGCCGGCAACGCCGAAGCCGACCCGATGTACGATCAGGCGGTTGCGGTCGTCCTCAAGACGCGGCGGCCGTCGATCTCGCTGGTGCAGCGGCACTTGCGCATCGGTTACAACCGCGCTGCGCGGCTGATCGAGCAGATGGAGCGCGCGGGCCTCGTTTCCGCCATGCAGACCAACGGCAATCGGGAGGTCCTCGTGCCGGCCGGCAAGGACTAAAGCCATCTCAAGAGCTACTGCGCGCCCCGATTGCTTTGTCGTGTCCTCGCTCGCCCCTCGCCATACTTCTTCGGTACTTTGTCGGGGCTCGCTGCGGGCCCTCATTTGGCAAATGAGGCACTCGGGGCTGCTCGCAACGCTCTTGAGAAGGCTTCCTTCTCTTTCGATGTCTGTAATGCTCGGTGTGCTGCTATGTGTCCAACCACCGCTTGCGCAGGGCGCGACACTCGAGCGATTGCGTGCGTTCGTCCGCGATACGCAGACGGCGCGCGCGAGCTTCACCCAGACGGTCACCGACAAGAACGGGCGTGTGGCGCAGCAGGCGAGCGGCGAATTCGCGATTGCTCGACCCGGCAAGTTCCGCTGGAACGTCGACAAGCCGTACAAGCAGCTGCTCGTCGGCGACGGCGAGCGGGTATGGATTTACGATCCGGATTTGAACCAGGTGGTCAAGCGTCGCAACGACAAGGCGCTGGGCACGACGCCGGCGGCGTTGCTCGCCGGCAAGGACGACGTCGAGCGGGCGTTCGATTGGCGCGATTTGCCGCCGGCGGACGGTCTCGACTGGCTGGGCGCGACGCCGAAAGACAAGGAATCGAGCTTTAGCGATATCCGCCTGGGCTTCGATGCCTCCGGCCTGGCCGCGCTGGAGATCTTCGACAACTTCGGACAGCGCACGCTGATCAGGCTCGCGCATCTCGAGCTCAATCCGAAGCTCCCCCCCGAGCTGTTCAAGTTCGCGCCGCCCACGGGCGCCGATGTCGTCGGCGACTGATCTGTTTCCGGTTGCCAACCCCGCGACTCCGCTTGCCGAGCGGCTGCGGCCGAAAACGGTCGAGGAGGTCGTCGGACAGCGCCACCTGTTGGGACCGGGAAAGCCGCTGGCTGTAGCGTTCGCATCGGGCAAGCCGCATTCGATGATCCTGTGGGGACCGCCAGGCTCGGGGAAGACTTCGCTCGCGCGGTTGATGGCCGATGCTTTCAACGCCGACTTCATCGCCATTTCGGCAGTCCTCGCCGGCGTCAAGGACATCCGCGACGCGGTTGCACGCGCCGAAGCGACGCTGGCGCAGTCGGGGCGGCACACAATCCTTTTCGTCGATGAGGTGCATCGCTTCAACAAGGCGCAGCAGGATGCCTTTCTTCCGTTCGTCGAGCGCGGGTTGCTGACGTTCATCGGCGCCACGACCGAGAATCCATCATTCGAGGTGATCGGCGCGCTGTTGTCGCGCGCCGCGGTCTACGTCCTGGAAGCCCTCAGGCCCGACGAGCTGGAAACGCTGCTCGACCGCGCGCTTGCGGCGGCGATGCCTGGCGCAACGATTGCGGCCGCCGCCCGCGACGCAATCATCGCCTACGCCGACGGCGATGGCCGGCGGCTCATCAATCTCGTCGAACAGCTCGGCGTAGCCGCGGGCGCAGCCGGGCGCCGCGAC
>DASWDF010000227.1:0-15096 GCA_036395475.1 Casimicrobiaceae bacterium | reverse complement strand
GATCTTTGGCGTCGACGCCGGAACTTCGTGCTTGGGCTGCGGATACCAGCCCAGCACCAGCAGCATCACAAAAAAGCCGATGACATATGCGACCGCCACGTGCCAGCCGCCGCGCACCCAGGCAATTGCATCCTTGGCTTCGGGATACATGTTGGACAGTGCAACGCCTGCCGACGACCCGAACCAGATCATCGAGCCGCCGAAGCCGACCGCATAAGCGAGGAAGCCCCAGTCGTAGCCGCCTTGTTTCAGCGCGAGTGCAGTCAACGGGATGTTGTCGAATACCGCAGAGACGAACCCGAGCCCCATCGCGACCTTCCACGACGCATCGGGAAGCTTGTGCACGGGCATCATCGACGCGGCGAGCACCAGCGACAGCAGAAAAATACTGCCCTTGAGCGCATTCGGCAGCTCCTTCCACGCCGGCCGGCGCAGCGGCACACAAGCCAGCAGCGCAACCCAGACCGCAGCGCCGATGAACGGGAACCGGTCGGACATCTCGTTGAAGCGGACGTTGATGATTACATTGACGGCGATCGCGGCGATGAGGATCACCGCGACGATGAACACGCGCGCCCAGTCGATGACAACACCCTTGGGCGGCTCGCGCACGATCGGCGAGTAGCGCTGCTGCTGGACAGACGCCGGAATGCCGAAGATCAGCATGGCGGTGCCGGCGGCGATGTAGGCTTCGAGCACCTGCAACGGGTGCACGCCGTCGATCCACATCATCGTCGTCGTCGTGTCGCCGACGACGCTGCCGGAGCCGCCGGCGTTCGATGCCGCGACGATCGCGGCGAGGTACCCGATATGTATCTTGCCGCGAAACACGACGCCGGCGATGGTCCCGCCGATCAGCGCGGCGGCGATGTTATCGAGAAACGAGGACAGCACGAAGATCATCACCAGCAGCACGAGGCCGCCTTTCCAGTCGTCGGGCAGGAAGTTGGGCAGCCAGTCGGGCACTCGACTCGCTTCGAAGTGTTTGGACAGGAGCGCGAAGCCGAGCAGCAGTCCCAGGAGGTTGGTCAGCAGTACCCATTCGGCTCCGAGGTGCGCGACCCAGCCGGCGGCGCCGTCGCCTTCGGTGAAGGGCGAGAAGCCGATCTTCCATAGCGATATGACGATGAGCCCGCCGACCGCGATCGGCAGGGTGTAGTGATGGAACAGCGCGATCCCGACGAGCGTCACCGCGAACAGGATGAAATCGACCGGGATGCCGGCCACTGCGGGCGGCTCGACCGGCGCCGACCATGCACCCGCTGCGTGGACAAGGAGCAGGCCCGATGACAGCAGGATGGCGACGAGGCGCAGGGCGCGGGCCCGATGCACGGCATTCTCCTGGGAGACCATGGCCCAGGACGAGAGTGCCGCCGGGCGTGTTTTTGTGACGGCGATTGTAGCCCGGCGCCCCGTACACGCCAATGCGGCTGCCAGGCACCGGGGCGGCCCGAAGTCCCTGGTCGTTCCGCCTATGGCAAGGTCCTTGCTTGTAAGGATCCGGTTGGCCCCTTAGACTGCAAAGCTTCCCTTACCGAGGGCAGGCCCCCGCAGCGTAAACGGACCCAAGCCCGTGGCGATGGCGCTTACAAAATCACTCACCCGCCTCGACCATCCGACGCTGCAGACGCATGGCGAAGGAGGCGAGCGGGAGACACTGCTGGCGCTGTCACAGCGCAAGCTGAATGCGCTCGGCATGCCGGTCTGCTATATCGACGCGAACCAGCGTTACCGCTTCGTCAATCGCGCGTTTCTCGAATGGACGGGCAAGACGGCCGGCGAGGTCAGCGGCCGCGAGATCGTCGAGGTCGAGGGCCGCGAGCTCTATCAGCTCTACCACGCCTACATCGAGGCCGCGCTTTCCGGCGAGCGGGTGAGCTTCGAGCGGCAGCTTTCCAGCGCCAAGCGCAACGCGTTCTGGATCCGCGTCGACTATTACCCCGATCGCGGCCCGCGTGGCGAGGTCCGGGGCTTGCTCGCGACCTACACCGATGTCGACAACATCAAGCGGCTGGAGCTCGAGGCGGGCGAACGCGAGCACCGGCTGCGCGTCGTCACCGACAGCGTCGGCCTGCCGATCTTTTATTTCGACCGCGCGCTGCGCCTGCGCTTCGCCAACAAGCCCTACGGCGTGTATATCGGCGCTCCCGTCGACGACCTGCTGGGTCAGCCGCTGAAGAACTTCGTCGCGGCCGATGCGCTCTCCGAGATGCAAGGCTATATCGAGCGCGCATTCGCCGGCGCGACGGTCAGCTACGACCGAAGAGACCGCGCGGCATCCGGCGACCTGCGGTGGGTGCGGATCACACTGTTCCCCGACCGCGAGGCGGGAGGCCGGACCGGCGGCGCGTTCGTCGTTATCAATGACATCGAGGACGACATCCGGATTCGCGAGGCGCTGAAATCACAGGAAGCGCAGCTGCGGCTGTTCGCGGACAACATCCCGGGGCCGATCGCCTACCTCGATCGCTCGCTGCGCTACACGTTCGTCAACCAGGCTTTCGCCAACTGGGTCTGCCGGCCGCAGGACCAGATCTATGGCAAGACGCCCTACGAAGTGATGCCGTCCGATGTGACCGCGTTTCTGCGGCCGATCATCCGCCGCGCGCAGGATGGCGAGAACGTCGACTACGAGCGCGTCGGCGTTTCCGTCGACAACCAGCGGCGATGGATGCATGGCCGCATCGCCCCGGACCTCGACGGCACCGGTAAGGTCCGCGGGCTGTATTGCACGGAATACGACATCCACGACCTCAAGCTGATCGAGCAGGCGCTCGCGACGCGCGAGGAGCAGCTGCGGCTGTTCACCGACAACATTCCCGAGCCGGTCGTATACGTCGACCAGGACCGCAGCTACAGCTTTGTCAACGACGCCTTCCTTCGCCTGGTGGGCCTCGAGCGCGACGATGTGCTCGGCAAGACCGCAGAGGACGTGCTGGGGCCCGACGTGGTCGAATTCCAACGGCCGTACATCGAGCGCGCCGCGAAAGGCGAGAGCGTCACCTACGAGCGCGAGAGCGTGGACGCCGACGGCCGGCAGCGCTGGCTGCGCAATCGCATCGTTCCGGACTTCCGCTTCGACGGGACGATCAAGGGCTACTATATCGTCGGTCACGACATCACGGATCTCAAGCAGGCGCAGGACGCCCTGGCCGCGCGCGAATCGCAGTTGCGCGCGATCATGGACGGCGTGCCGGCGCCGGTGGCCTACATCGACCGCGACGAGCGCTGCCAGTACGTCAATCGCACCTTCCTGCATTATTTCGGCTTGACCGCGGAGCAGGTCACCGAGCTCAGACTGCGCGACGTCGTCGGGCACGGCATCTATCAGAGCGCACAGGTCATGCTCGCGCGCGCGCTGCGCGGCGAATCGACGTCTTTCGATCGCCTGGTTCCTGGCGCCAACGGCGTGCGGCGGTGGATGACCATCCGCGTCGTGCCGGACATGAGCGCGGAGCGCGAGATCGCCGGCGCGTTCGTGTTGATGAACGACATCCACGGCCTGAAGCAGGCGCAGGAAGCTTTGCGCGCCAGCGAAGGCGAGCTGCGGCTCATCATGGACAACGTCCCGGCACGAGTGGCGTACATCGACCGCGAGTACCGCTTCCGGTTCATCAACCGTCACAACGAGGAATGGCTGTCCGAAAGCCGCAAGGAGCTGACCGGACGCCGTATCGGCGAGGTCGTGGGCGAGGCGCGCGGACGGCAGCTGCAGCCGCTGCTCACGCGCGTGCTGGCGGGCGAGACGATCTCGACCGAGCAGCTCCTCATGCAGCCCAACGGCGAGCAGCGCTGGGAGTCGATCCACTTCGCGCCCAATCGCGACGCCGAAGGCAACGTGATCGGCATCTACGCGGTGCACACCGACATCCACGACCAGAAGCGCAACGAGGAAGCGTTGCGCCGAGCCAACTGGATGCTCTCGTCGCACATCAACAACACGCCGCTGGCGGTGCTGGAATGGGACCGCGATTTCCGCCTCGTGCGCTGGTCGCCGCAGGCGGAGAACATTTTTGGCTGGCGTGCCGAGGAGGTGCTGGGCATGCCCCTTACCGGCAGCCAGCTCACGCACGCGTCCGATCGCGAAACGGTCGTCGAGCTGATCAACAAGCTGATGTCCGGCGAAGAGCCGCGCGCGACCGGGCTCAATCGCAACTACCGCAAGGACGGAGAGACGATCTGGTGCGAGTGGTACCACTCGTGCCTGCCCGACGAGCAGGGGCGCATCGTGTCGATCCTGTCGTTCGTCCAGGATGTGTCCTCGCGCATCCAGGCCGAAGAGCGGCTGCAGTACCTGGCGACGCGCGACGCGCTGACCGGGCTTCCCAACCGCGTCCTGCTGCAGGAGCGGCTCACTCAGGCGATCGCGCAGGCGCGGCGCAGCCATCAACGCGTCGGGGTCCTGTTCATCGACCTCGACCGGTTCAAGAACGTCAACGACACGCTGGGTCACCGCATCGGCGACGAGCTGTTGAAGCGTGTCACCGCGGCGTTGTCGCACGCGCTGCGCGAGACGGATCTTCTGGCTCGGTTGGGCGGCGACGAGTTCATGGTGATCGTCGAGGATTTCGACGATCCCGAGGTCCTGAATCGGATCGCGCAGAAGCTGCAGGACGCGGTCTCGCAGCCCTTCGAGATCGAGGAACACGACATCTACGTCACCTCGTCGACCGGTATCTCGGTCTACCCTGACGACGGCGACGCGCCCGAGGAATTGCTCAAACACGCCGACGTCGCGATGTACCGCTCGAAGGAGCTCGGGCGCAACACCTACCAGTTCTTCGATGCCGATCTGGCGGCGCACCGGCTCGCGCAGCACACGCTGGAACGCGCGTTGCGCACCGCGGTCAAGGAGGAAGCGCTCACGCTGCACTACCAGCCGGTCGTGCGCATGACCGACAAGGCGATCGTCGGTGCCGAGGCGCTGCTGCGCTGGCATGACGCCGAGCACGGCGACGTGCCGCCGCAGGTGTTCATCCCGCTGGCCGAGGAATCCGGCCTTATCCATGCGTTGGGCGACTGGGTGATGCGCACGGCGGCGGCGCAGTGCGCGGCTTGGCACAAGGCGGGTCTGCCGCTTACCGTATCGGTGAACCTTTCCGGCCGCCAGTTCTATCGCGAGGACCTGGCGCAGCGCATCTCGGAGTTCGTGCGTGAAGCCGGCTGCAAGCCCGAGTGGGTCGAGCTCGAAGTCACCGAGTCGAGCCTGCTGCACGACCTCGACTCGATCAAGAAGGTGCTGCAGCAGTTGCGCGAAGAAGGCTTCGCGGTGGCGATCGACGACTTCGGCACCGGGTACTCGAGCCTGTCACACCTGAAGCACTTCCCGATCGACACGCTCAAGATCGACATTTCGTTCATCGCCGACATCGAAACCGATCCGGGCGACGCTGCGATCACGGAGGCGATCATCGCGCTGGCGCGGGGCTTGGGCCTGCGCGTGGTTGCCGAGGGCGTGGCCACGCGCGAGCAGTTCGATTTTCTCGGAGCGCGCGGCTGCCACTGCTTCCAGGGGTTCTGGATCAGCGAGGCGCTGCCGGCGGACAAGTTTATCGAGTTCATCCGGAAGCATTAGGGCCGGATTCATCCGGCCGCTGCGCTTGGTGTAACGCCGCGTGCGAATGAATTCGCACCTACGGGGCGCGGAGCGCGTCGCGCTCGAGCCACTGTAGCAGCGCCTGCGCCACGGTTTCCCATCCGCGTTCCAGCATCATCATGTGCGCGAGTCCGGGCACGATCCTCGCCGTCGTGTCGTAATACGATGCGGTCGCCGCGACATCGCCCGGCGTCGCAATGCGGTCACCGCCGACGCCCAGCACGAAGGGCTTGATTGGCGGCCGCGGCGCCAACCGCGGCGACGGCAGCGCGAGGTCGAGGATCACGCGAGGTGACTCGACGGTGAGGTGCGTCACTGCCTGCGCCATAATCTCCGGCGCAACGTCATCGCTGAAATACATCGGCCGCAATGCGGCGAGGGCGTCGCCGGCAAGATGCGGCGCGTCGAGCCGCTGCATATTGACCAGGTATTCCGGTTGCCACGCGAGCAGCCGGCCCGCGACGGGGCCGAGTCCGCCGGGAGGCACGGGCGCGAAGAGCGCAGCCGCACGCACCGGACCGGCCGCGATCAAGCGCTCGACGACGGCGGCCCCCATCGAATGGCCGATGAGTACCGGCCGCGAGGGAAGTTTGCCCGCCACGCGAGCCACGTCGACCGCGTAATCGTCGATCCCGGCGACGAACAACGACTCCCGCCCGCCGCTCGTTCCGTGGCCGCGCAGGCTCAGCGCATACGCCGGATAGCCACGCGCTGCGAACCACGGCAGAAAATAAGGTTCCCAGCACCACGCGTCGCAATAGCCGCCGTGCACGAAGAGCAGCGGCGGTCTTCCGCCGGCTAGTTCGGGCAGCCGCGAACGGACTTCGAGATTCAGCTCGGGTGGCAGCATGTAAGTAGGGTCAGAGACGACTTTCGTGGGTGAGCAAAGAACGCGAATATGAGCTACATCGAAAGTCGTCTCTGACCCTACTTTCCGTTAAAATAACGGACGTCACGTTTGGCGCGCCGCTAAGCGCGAGCTAGCGCGCTTACAAAGCGCGCCATTCTACATGACCCGAAGGTTCCTTCGTGGTGTCGCCGTCGCTTCCGCCGGCATTCCCGCCCCCGTTTACGACGCCGAGTGTCGCCGCTGTACGCGACTCGCGACATTTCTGGATATGGTACGTGCCGAGCATCCGCACTATCACTGCCGGCCGGTTCCCTCCTTCGGCGCGCCCGATGCGCGGCTCGTCATCGTCGGCCTTGCCCCGGGAATGCACGGCGCCAATGCCACCGGGCGCCCCTTCACCGGCGATTACGCGGGCATCCTGCTCTACGCCACGCTGTTCAAGTTCGGCTTCGCCACGCGTCCCGATGCGCGCAGCGCCGATGACGGGTTGCGATTGAACAACGCGCGCATCACCAACGCGGTCAAGTGCCTGCCACCCGGAAACAAGCCGCAGCCGGCGGAGATCCGGCAGTGCAATGCGTATCTGACGGCCGAGCTGTCCATGCTTCCCGCGGGCGCGGCGGTCCTCGCGCTCGGCCGCATCGCGCATGACGCCGCCCTGCGCGCGTTCGGGCTGCCGCTGCGCGGATACGCGTTCGGCCACGGCGCCGAGCACGCTATCGAGCGCGGCGCGCGGCTGTTCGACAGCTATCACTGCAGCCGCTACAACACCAATACCGGGCGCCTGACGACGGCGATGTTCGAGCAGGTGTTTGCCGCGATCATCCGGCATCTCGCCAGGGAACGAACCGCGACGGGCCTTGCCTGAGTTCCCGCATGTCAGCGACGAATTCCGAATCCGCAACGCCGCAAGCATTCGACGCGCGCGAGCTGATCGCATCCCTGCCGAACCGCTCGGGCGTCTACCGCATGCTCAATGCCGCGGGCGAGACGCTCTACGTGGGCAAGGCGCGCGATCTCAAGAAGCGCGTCGCGAGCTATTTCCAGAAGACCGAACACGCACCGCGCACGGCGCTCATGGTGGCTCAGGTCGCGCGGGTCGATACAACGGTGACCCGCTCGGAAGGCGAAGCGCTGCTGCTCGAGAACAATCTGATCAAGGCTCACCAGCCGCGCTACAACGTTGTTTTCCGCGACGACAAGAGCTATCCGTATCTTTGTCTCACCGGCGAGCGCTTTCCGCAGTTGCGCTTCCATCGCGGCAAGCTCGATAAGCCGCATACATATTTCGGGCCGTTTCCGAGCGCGGGCGCGGTGCGCGAGGGCATCGCCCTGCTGCAGAAGGTGTTCCAACTGCGCACCTGCGAGCCAAGCGTGTTCGCCAACCGCTCGCGCCCCTGCATGCTCTATCAGATCCAGCGTTGCACGGGCCCCTGCGTCGGCCTGGTCACGGAAGGCGACTACCAGGAGGACGTGAAGAACGCCACCTTGTTCCTGCAGGGCAAGACGACCGAAGTACTCGAGCACCTGCAACGGCAGATGGACGAGGCGGCAGCGGCGTTTGCATTCGAGCGCGCGGCGAAGATCCGCGACAAGATCACCCGGCTGCAGAAGCTGCAGTCGCGCCAGTTCGTTGAGAGCGCGACCGCGGGCGACATCGACGTCGTCGCCGCAGCGGCGGAGCAGGGCCTGACCGCGGTCAACCTGGTGATGATCCGCGGCGGTCGCCACGTCGGCGACCGGACATTCTTTCCGCAGCATGCGGAAAGCGCGTCACCGGTCGAGATCGTTTGCGCATTCCTGATGCAGCATTATCTCGAAAGGGCCGCACCGCCGACGATCATCGCCGAGGGCATCGACGACGAGGTCCTTGCCGACGTGCTGTCGGCGCAGTCGGGACGGAAGGTGCAGCTCGTCGCCCACCCTGGCGGCGAGCGACGCGTATGGGTCACGATGGCGATCCAGAACGCAGAGCTCGCGATCCGGCAGAAGCTCGCGCAGAAGGCCACGCAGGACGAGCGGCTCGTCGCGCTGCAGGAAGCGTTGGGCCTGTCATCGTCGGTGCAGCGGATCGAGTGCTTCGACGTGAGTCACACCATGGGCGAAGCGGCCGTGGCAAGCTGCGTGATCTTCGATCGCCTGGCTATGCGCAGCGGAGAATACCGGCGCTTCAACGTCAAGCCGCCGACGGGTGGCGACGACTATGCGGCGCTGCGCGAAGCGCTGACCCGCCGCGTCGCGCGCATTGTGGCCGGCGAGTATCCAGCGCCCGATCTGCTGGTGATCGACGGCGGCAAGGGTCAGGTCGGCGTCGCTGCCGACGTGCTGGCCGAGCAGGGAATGCACGGCGCGCTGCTCATCGGCATCGCCAAGGGCCCGGAGCGCAAGCCTGGCCTCGAGGAGATCATCTTTCCCGACCGCGACCAAGCGCTCACGCTGCCTGCAGACCATCCGGGGCTGCACCTGCTGCAGCAGATTCGCGACGAGGCGCACCGCTTCGCCATCCAGGGCCATCGTGCCCGGCGCGGCAAGGCGCGCACGACTTCGTCGCTGCAGGAGATCGGCGGCATCGGGTCCAAGCGCCGCCATGCGCTGCTCGCACATTTCGGCGGCTTGAAGGGCGTGCAGGCGGCAAGCGTCGACGATCTTGCGCGCGTGCCCGGCATCAGTCGTGCGCTCGCGGAGCGAATCTTCGCGTCGCTGCATTGATCGGCGGCTCCGCCGCGAAGCGACAGCACCGGTTATCGGCGGGCGTTGTCCCTCGACCGGCCTGTTCTGAGCGCAGTCGAAGGGCTCGGGACGAACGGCCGTGTAAAATAGCCGACCGCGCGAGGCCGGAAGGCTTCTCTCGGGACTTAGAACATGCACTTCAATCTGCCGATTGCGCTCACCTGGCTCAGGATCGTCCTGGTCCCGGTGTTCGTCGGCGTCTATTACGTGCCCGACACCTGGCTGTCGATGGCGGCGAAGAACTGGCTCGCGATGAGCATCTTCGCGGTGGCGGCGATCACCGACTGGGCCGACGGCTATCTGGCGCGCCGGTGGGGCCAGACCTCGGCGTTCGGTGCTTTCCTCGATCCGGTGGCCGACAAGCTGATCGTCGTCGCGGCGCTGATCGTGCTCGTATGGCTCGGCCGCGCCGATGCCTGGCTTGCCATTATCATCATCGGCCGCGAGATCGCGATCTCGGCGTTGCGCGAATGGATGGCGCAACTCGGAAAATCGAAGAGCGTCGCGGTCGCGTTCATCGGCAAGGTCAAGACCGGTGCGCAGATCACTGCCGTCATCGCGCTCCTGCTGTATCAGCCCGTCATTCCGGGCATCAACACGGTCTGGCTCGGCACGACCGCGCTGTGGGTCGCCGCGATCCTCACCTTGTGGTCGATGTTCCACTACCTGCGTCTCGCGGCGCCGCACATTCCTCCCGGCGATTCCTGACCGCTCGCGCGGCGCACGCGCCCGTGACGGCTCAGATGCGAAACGTAGCCTGCACTTCCGGCGGGAAGAGCGTCTCGAGGGTCAGCGCGCGGCAGCAGACGCCTTGTTCGAACGCGTAGCGCAGGAACGTCTCCAGCGTGGCCCGGTTCGGCGCGATGCCGTACGGCCAGGGATCGTCTCCGAAGAGCTCGCGCGTAAGGCGCAGCTCGTCCGGTGCCCACGGCAGCGGGAAGAACGACACGGCCATGTCCGCCGCGCGCTCGAGACTGCGCGCCTTCGCCTCGTCGAACGCCTTGAGCAGATTCATCGCCAGGCAGCGATCGCGCTCGTAGACCTCGCGCCGCATCGCGACCACGTGCATGATGGGAAAGAGGCCGGTCTTGCGCGCATACGCGAGCTCGACCGCGCGATGATCGGCGAAAAGCCGCCGCACGCGCGGGTCGCCCGCGAGAATCGGCGCCGGCGGCCGCGCCGAGAGGACAGCATCGAGATCACCCGCGAGCAGCATCTCGGAGAGCGAGCGGTCGGCGACGACAGTCAGGCGCACACCTGAAGGCAGACTGAGCTTGACCTTCTCGATGCGGCCCGGCTCGTTCACGCCGGCCTGGTGCCAGTGGATCGAAGCGAGATCGACGCCGTAGTCGTGAGCGAGCAGTCCCCGCGTGTAGATCGCCGCGGTCTGCGCCCATTCCGGTACGCCAACGCGCTTGCCTGCCAGTTCTTCGGGGCGCGCGATGTCGCCGCCCGTGCGAACATAGATCGACGAGTGGCGAAATACGCGCGAGGGAAACACCGGCAGCGGTACGAAGCGGCGGTCGTCCTGCGCCGCCAGCGCGACAATCTTGGCCAACGACACTTCGGACACGTCGAACTCGCCGTGCATCAGGAAACGGTAGAACATCTCCTCCACCGGCAGGCGCAGAACTGTGAGCTCGACCCCGGCAACCGGCACGGTGCCGTCGACTAGATCGCGCACATGGTCGTACGCGCCGATCGCCAGGGAAAGCTGGATTTTTGCCAAGAGCGCCCGGATCAATGAAGCGGCATCAATCCACCTTGATGCCGATCGCTTTCACGATCTTGCCGTATTTGTCGTAGTCGCGACGGATGAGCGCGGCGAATTCCTCCGGCGTGGACGCGAAGGGTTCCAGCCCGCCGGCTGCGTTCAACCGCTCCTTGACTTCCGGCGCGGCAAGCGCCTTGGCCACGGCTGCACGCAATCGTGAAAGCACCGGCTCGGGTGTGCCGGCCGGCGCGAAGAGCGCGAGCCAGATCGTCACCTCGTAGCCCGGGTAGAACTCGCCGATCGTCGGCAGATCGGGAAACTCGGACGATCGGCGCGCTCCGGTCACGGCGAGCGCGCGCAGCTTGCCCGCCTTGATCTGCGGCGCCGTCGAAGTCCCCGAGAACATTGCCACGGTATCGCCGGCGACGGTCGCCATCGTCGCCGGCGTGCCACCTTTGAAGGGCACGTGCAGGAGATCGATCCCGGCGCGTTGCTTGAGAATTTCCATTGACAGGTGATGCTGGCTGCCATTGCCGCCCGACGCATAGGGCAGCGGCGGCGCCGCGCGGCGCGCGTACTCGATGAACTCCTGGAAATTCCGGACCGGAAGCGAAGGGTTCACCGCGAGCACGAACTGGTTCGCCGCGATCGTGGCCACCGGTACGAGATCCTTGAGCGCGTCGAACGGCATCTTGGCGTACAAATGCGGATTGATCGCGATCAAGCTGTCCTGGCCGAGCAGGAGCGTGTATCCGTCCGGGGCCGACTTGACGACCATGTCCCCGGCAATATTGCCGTTGGAGCCGGCGTGGTTGTCGACGACGACCGGTTGTCCGAGGAGCTCGGAGAGCTTCTGTCCGACGACGCGTGCCGCGATGTCGGGCGCACCGCCCGCGGGGATGGGCACGATGAGCTTGATCGGGCGCGACGGATATTGCGCCAACGCCGCGGTGGCGGTGAGTGCGAGGAGACAGGCCGCAAGCGCGAACGCGAGTTTCGCTATCATCGACTATCTTCTTAGCTTGCTGAGTATTGCCCCTCACCCCAACCCTTTCCCCGCTTGCGGGGAGAGGGAGCCCGGCGCGCAAGCGCCGGGCGGTGAGGGGGCGTGAAGTGATCTTTTCGCATATCATGGGAAATTGCAACGATCGCCTTCTAATTGATCATGCCGTCCGCTGCCGATCCGGGCCTCGTCGACAAGCTCGTCGTCGCCAACCGCATCCTGTATCGCCAGGGGGTCGTCGACGGCTTCGGGCATGTGAGCGTGCGTCACGACGCCTCGCCCGGTCATTTCCTGCTCGCGCGCAACATGGCGCCAGGGCTGGTCCGGGCCGAGGACATCGTCACCTTCGACCTGGACGGCGCGGCGCTCGATGCGGCCGGACGACGCGTGTATCTGGAGCGCTTCATCCATGGCGAGATCTATCGAGCGCGCCCAGACGTGCAGGCGGTCGTGCACAGCCACTCGCCCAGCGTGATTCCCTTCGGCGTGACCGGCCAGGCGTTGCGGCCCGTGTTCCACCTGAGCGGGTTTCTGGGGGAAGGCACGGCGCTGTTCGAGATACGCAATGTCGCGGACGACACTGACATGCTTGTCAGCAACGGCCCGCTCGGCGTGGCGCTGGCGGCGGCGCTCGGGTCGCGCTCGGCGGTGCTGATGCGCGGACACGGATCGACAGTCGTCGGTGCCTCGCTCGAGCAGGCCGTCTACCGCGCGTTCTACTCCGAGGTCAATGCCCGAATGCAGATCCAGGCGATAGCGCTCGGCGAGGTGACTTATCTCAACGCGCAGGAAGCGGCCAAGGCCGCGGCGATCAACGATACACAGCTGCCGCGTACGTGGGAATTGTGGCGGCAGGAGATCGGGGAGATCGAGTAGCCGTTGAGGCCGGCGCGGTCGCCGCGCACGGACCGCCGTAGCCTGGGATGAGCGTAGCGAATCCCAGGGAACACGATGCGGAATATTCTCGTCCCGGGCATCGTGCTTCGCGCTCAGCCCGGGCTACGCGATAACGCTACTTTGTGGCTCGTGCGTAGTATTTGAACAGCTCATCCTGTTGCTGCTTCGTCAAAGGCGCCGGCAGAAACTTCAAGCTCACGGCATCGGCCATTGCCGCGTCGAGACCGGAGAGCCGGTCGAGGCGGAGATTCTCCTTCGGGAAGAACTGGTCGCGAACCTCCTTGGCGAGATTCTCCGGAATGTTGACCCATTCCGCATAGGCTTTCAGCGCCGCGGGATCCGAATACATCCAGTCGAGCGTTTCGCGATACGCCTGCAGATAGCGGTCGATCGCGTCGCGGCGTTGCTCGGCGGTGGCGGTGTTGGCGATCATGAGCCGGACGGTCTGGTTGCGAAAGGCGGGTACGTCGCTTTCGCGCACGATGATCCGGATGCGGCCCTGCTGCAACGCCTCGACGCCGAACGGCGGGGACGACCAGCCGATGTCAACCTGGCCAGACATCGTCTGCGTGAACGTCGACGCCGGGCTTCCGGTCGCGACCGGCTTCGCCTGCACGCCGAACTCGCGGATGAAGGCGAGGACCGCGAGGTTCGTCGACGACCCTGTGGTCGAGTAGGCGATGGTCTTGCCCCCGGCGTCCTTGATGGTCTTGATCGGCGACGCGGCGGGGACGTACCAGAAGAGATCGTCGGCGCCGGTCATCGAGTTGGCGATGGCGCGAACCGGCGCACCCTTGGCAAAGGCGCCGAGCACCCCGGCGGTGCCCACGCCGATGCCGAGGTCCACACTGCCCGAGATGACCGCTTGCAGCGTCTCGCCGGCGCCCTGGGTGTACAGCAGCTCGAGGGCGAGACCGTGCTTCTTGAAGAACCCGGCCTTCTGGCCGAGCTCGGGTGCTGCGTTCTCCCAGTTGCCCCGCTGCCCGATCGCGAGCTTGAGCGTGTCCTCGGCCATGGCCGTCGTGCCGATCGTCACGACCGCTAATGCGACGAGCCAACATAGCTTTGCTGCGAGCTTCATGGGATCCTCGGCTGGGAGCGTCGATGAGAGATTGTCATGACGTTATCACCAATTCGATCCGGCAGATGGCGATATAATCGCAGTTCCCCAGGCGTTCAACCAGGGGTCTCAACCCAGGATCCGAAGGACCACCGCACCCGTGGCGGGACTGCGGCAACTTTCGGATTCCCCAATGCAAATGGAGGTCGAACATGCCAGTACGTATAGGTGACGAAGCACCGGACTTCACGGCCGAGACGACCGAAGGACCGATCCGCTTCCACGACTGGATCGGAGACAAGTGGGCGATCCTGTTCTCGCATCCGAAGGACTTCACGCCGGTCTGCACCACCGAGCTCGGCTACATGGCCAAGCTCAAGCCGGAATTCGACAAGCGCAACACCAAGATCATCGGGCTCAGCGTCGATCCTGTCAGCGATCACAAGTCGTGGGTCAAGGACATCGAGGAGACGCAGGGGGCCAAGGTCAATTATCCGATGATCGGCGACCCGGATCTCAACGTGGCGAAAGCCTACGACATGATCCATCCCAACGCGAGCGGCGGCAAACGCACCGCGGTGGACAACGCGACAGTCCGCACCGTGTTCATTGTCGGACCCGACAAGAAGGTGAAGGCGATGCTGATCTATCCGATGAGTGCCGGCCGCAACTTCGACGAAGTGTTGCGGCTGCTCGATTCGCTGCAGCTCAACGCCAAGCACACGGTCGCTACGCCGGTGAACTGGAAGCCGGGCGAGGATGTCATCATCCCCACTTCGGTATCCGACGAGGATGCGAAGAAGAAGTATCCGCAGGGCTTCAAGACGCACAAGCCGTATCTGCGGACGGTGTCGCAACCCAAGTGACGCTAGCTTCCACCGAACAGGGGCGCCGCGCGGCGCCCCTGTTCATTGGTGATTGCAGCATGGATCAACTTCGGAAGCCGTTTATGCGAATCTTCAACTTCAGCCCAGGCCCCGCAGTCCTGCCGGAACCCGTGCTGCAGCAGGCCGCCGCCGAAATGCTCGATTGGCACGGCAGCGGCATGTCGGTGATGGAGATGAGCCATCGCGGCAAGGAATTCATCGGCATTGCCGCCAAGACGGAGGCCGATCTGCGTGCGTTGCTGGCGATTCCCGCCAACTACAAGGTGCTGTTCCTGCAGGGCGGCGCGATCGCGGAAAACGCGGTCGTTCCCATGAACCTGCTCGGCGGCCGGTCCGTCGCCGATTACGTCAACACCGGC
>DASWDF010000226.1:0-24309 GCA_036395475.1 Casimicrobiaceae bacterium | reverse complement strand
GACCTGACTGAGTTTCTCGATCGCAACGCGAACAGCATCGGCGTCGCGTCCGGTCAGGGCAATCCGTACCAGCAGGATCTCAATTTCCGCGGCTTTGCCGCATCGCCGCTGCTCGGCACGCCGCAGGGCATCTCGGTGTTCCAGGACGGCGTGCGGATCAACGAAGTTTTCGGCGACGTGGTCAACTGGGACCTGCTGCCGCCATCTGCGATATCGAGCGTGCAGTTGATTCCGGGTTCGAATCCCGTCTTCGGCCTGAACACGCTCGGCGGCGCGCTGGCGATCTATACCAAGAGTGGAACGCAGTATCCGGGCGGGTCGATCGAGCTCTCCGGCGGATCGTTCGGGCGCAGGACCGGCGGGCTCGAGTACGGCGGCAAACGCGATCGCCTCGATTACTTCGTGACCGGCAACTTCGCCGAAGACAGCGGCTGGGCTGATCACAATCCCAGCCGCGTCAAGCAGCTTTTCGGGAAGGTCGGCTATCAGGACGACCGCACGGACCTCGACCTCTCCGTCACGCTCGCCGACAATATGTTGCAGGGAACGCAGACGCTACCGCAATCGTGGCTCGACACGCGAAAGCAGGCGTATACCTTCCCGGACAGCAACCGGAACCGGCTCGCGTTCGTCGCCGCGAAGGGCAGTCGATTCCTTACCGATACCGCGTTGCTCGGCGGCAACGTCTACTATCGCCGCTACCGGAGCACGAACGTCAGCAGCAATGTCAACGGCGCGTACGGTGAGCTCGATGCTGTCACCGGTCAGGTGCAGACGAATCAGGCGACCAACGACCGATCCGCGATCGACCAGCGGAGTTGGGGTCTCGGGCTGCAGCTCACGCTACAGGGCGAGGTTGGTGGCCGCAAGCATCAACTCATCGTCGGCGCGAGCGGAGATTTCGGCGATACCACGTTCGGCCAGCAGTCGCAACCCGCGAGCTTCACGCCGGAACGCAACGCGATTGCCACCGGCGAGTTCGTGCCGGTGACCGACGTCGGCACGAGCAATCGCTATCTCGGCGCATTCGTCGCGGACACGCTCGTGCTGGAGGACCGATGGACGCTGACGCTCGCCGGCCGGTACAACCACGCGCGAATCGGCGTCGCCGACCGCAGCGGTCACGATCCGGAGCTCGACAGCGCGAATGCCTTCGCGCGCTTCAATCCGGCGATCGGACTCAACTTCAATCCCGTGCCGGCTTTCACCGGCTACGCCGCGTACAACGAAGGCATGCGCGCACCGTCACCGGTTGAGCTGACCTGCGCGAACGCTGCCGCCCCGTGCAAACTGCCCAACATTTTCCTAAGCGACCCGCCGCTCAAAAAAGTCGTCTCCAAGACCGTCGAGGTCGGCGCCCGCGGCACGCTCGAACCGGCGACGACCTGGTCGGCCGCCGTCTATCGCACCGATCTCGACGACGATATCCAGTTCATCGCCGCCGGCCAGGGCGCGATCAATGCCGGTTTCTTCCAGAACGTGGGCAAGACGCGCCGCCAGGGCATCGAGTTGGCGGCCGGCACGCGCTTCGGCGACTTGGCCGCCAGCCTTCGCTACAGCCACATCGACGCCAGGTTCCGCTCGCCATTCACCGCCGCGAGCCCGGACAACTCATCCGCCGACGAAAACGGAGCGATCGCGGTCCGCACGGGCAATCGCATTCCGGGGATACCCACGGACACGCTGAAATTGCGCCTCGACCTCGACGTCGATACGCGCTGGTCGGTGGGCGCGAGCGCGATCTATGCGTCCAGCCGGTACGCGCACGGAGACGAGAACAATCGCGACGGTCACGGGCGTCTGCCGGCCTACGCGGTCGTAAGCCTCGATGCGCGCTTCGCGGCGAGTGCGGAGCTGCAGCTTTTCGCCATGGTCGCGAATTTCTTCGATCGTCGATACGAGAACTTGGGCCTGCTCGGCGCCAATGCATTTACGGGCCCGAACCGCACGTTCGGACCCGCGCTGGGTGTCGATCCGGTTGCCGAACAATTCCGCGCGCTCGGCGCGCCGCGAGGCTTCTGGGTCGGCCTGCGCTACGCGTTCGATGCCCGAAAGAGTACCGATTGAACGATAATGGCCGCGATCCTGGCGTCCGCCGGAGCTTGCAATCGATGTCCCTCACCCGCCGCGATTTCCTGAAGACCTTGGGAGGCGTTGCGCTCGGCACGCTGCCTCCGAACGCTAGTCCCGACCATGCGAGCGCGGGAGCAACATCAGCGCATAGCGACTGGTGTGGCGCCAGCAACCAGGGCCAGCCGCTATTCGTCCCGGGCGAGCGCGGCTTCCTGGGGCGCCTTGTCCTCGACGACGAGACGCTGACGCTGCGCGCTGCAGCGCTCAAACCCGGCGACGACGCTCCAGCGGGCCTCTCGCAGGCTTATCTCGCAAGCTTTCACGGACGCGAATACGTGAACCCGACGCTCGTGCTGCATGCCGGACAGCGCGTGAGCGTGGAACTCGTCAATGCCATCGGCGAAGCGACGATCGTGCACTGGCACGGCCTCGCGGTCGACACGCGTAACGACGGTGGGGGGACGGTGCTCGCTGCGCCGGGCGAGCGCTATGCCTACAGTTTCAACCTGCGCAATCGCGGCGCGCTGTACTGGTACCACCCGCACCCGCACGGCCTGACGGCTGGCCAAGCCTACCGCGGCATGTTCGGTCTGCTCGAGATCGCGGACTCCGACGAGGAGAAACTTCGCGCCGCGCTCGACTTGAGGCCTGGCAAGACCGAAATTCCTCTCGTGCTGCAGGACCGGCGCAGCGAGCGCGATTACTCGGTCGGCGATGCCGACCGCATGCACGGATTTCTCGGGGACAGCATATGCGTTAACGGCAGCGTGTGCCCGTATCTCGATGTCTCTACGCGCATCTATCGCTTCCGCGTGCTCAATGCGTCCAACGCCCGCACCTATCGTCTCGGCTGGAGGACGGCATCGGGCAAGCCGCTGCCGTTCACGCTGATCGGCAACGACGGTGGCTTGCTGCCGTCGCCGCGAGTCTGCGGCGAGGCGTTTATCGCCTCTGCCGAGCGCCTCGATCTCCTGCTCGACCTGACCGATCTCGCCGTCGGCGACACGCTGTTCCTCGACACCCGCGCGTTCGATCCGATGCACATGGAGATGGCTGGCAGTTCGGGAGTCGCAATCGATCATGCGGCGATGGGTCATACCGCCGCTGCTCCCGATCCGCATGCGGAACACGCGGCGCACGGCAGCGCACTCCCGGAAGGGGCCGCACGCGCGATATTGCAATTGCGCGTGCGCCAGAAGGTCGCCTCGGTCGGGAAGCTACCTGCGAGGCTCTCGTCGCTCGCGCCGATCGATTTGTCGCACGCGATCGAGCGTCCGCTGCGGCTCGGTTTCGCCAAAGGCCGCTGGCGCATCAACGATCGGGTGTTCGCGATGGGCGAGGCGCCGATAGCGGTCGTGCGCGGCACCGTCGAAATCTGGCTCATCCGCAACTATTTCAACAGCATGCCGCATGCGATGCACCTGCACGGCTTCAACTTCGAGGTGCTGGAGCGCCAGACCAGCCCCGACCCGATTGCGGCACTCAAGGTGGATGATCGCGGGCGGCTCGCCACCGATCTCGGGCGCAAGGACACCGTGCTCGTCTGGCCAGGCGAGAGCGTGAAGATCGCGCTCGATTTCAGCTGTCCCTTCCCGGGCGAGCAAACCTACATGTTCCACTGCCACAACCTCGAGCACGAGGACGCGGGCATGATGCTCGGCGTCAAGCTGAGTTGATCCGACCCCGTCGATCGCAGTCAGCGTCGTAGCCTGGGCTGAGCGCGCAGCGCGATGCCCGGGGCGACGCTTCGATGTCGCACATGCCCTGGGCTTCGCTTCCGCTCAACCCAGGCTACGCTGAGTTGATTCATGGTCAACGCTTTGGGCCATGGTTGCTCGCGGCTCTGTGGCCTACAATAGCAAGGGATGAGCGATCCGTCTCTCGCAGTCGCGGTCCGCGCCGCGCGCAACGCAGCTGCGGTCATCAGCGATGCGGCGCAGGATTTGAAGCGTCTCCCGGCGTTCTCCAAGGAGCACGGCGATATCGCGTCCACCGCCGACGCGGAAGCCGGAAACGCGATCGTGACGACCCTCCTCGCGGCCTTCCCCGACCACGCCGTCGTCGGCGAGGAACGCGGCGGCGCCCGGAGGGGCAATCCCGATTCGACGTGGTGCTGGATCGTCGACCCGATCGACGGCACCGCAAATTTCGTCCACGGCTACCCCTATTACGCGATCTCCATTGCGCTTGCGCACGGCCCCGACCTCACGCACGCGGTGGTGCTCGATCCGGTGCGCGACGAGCTCTTCACCGCGAGCAAAGCGCGCGGCGCGCAACTGAACGGTGTCGCACTGCGCGTGTCAGCCTGCTCGAAGCTCGAGCACGCGCTGCTCGGCACGGTATTCCCGACCCGAAAGAGCCCCAAGCTCGAGGCCTATCTCCCGATCTTCCACGCCTTGATCGGCCGCGGCGCGGGCATCCGGCGCGCCGGCGCCTGCGCGCTGGACCTAGCGTATGTCGCCGCGGGCCGCCTCGACGGCTTGTGGGTCATGAGTCTCAAGAGCTGGGATGTTGCCGCGGGCGCACTGCTCGTGCGCGAAGCAGGGGGTCGCGTCGGCGATTTCGCCGGCGGGGCGGACTTCCTGCGCAGCAACGAAGTGATCGCGGCCACGCCGGGCATATTCAACGCATTGCGCGAGGCGATCGGTGCGGCGACATCGTGATCACCCGGCGAGCTCGATGAGCTGGCGATGCAGCGCGGCGGGGATTCCGACGCCCTCCTTCGCCGCCTTGCCTGCCAACGCATACCGGCGGTCACCGGGCAATCGTACTTTGGGGTCTTCCGTCATCGCGGCGATCAAGGTCTCGATGCGTTCGTCGTAGACCGCGCGGCCCGAGAGCGCCGCGGGGTCGAGAACCAGAAACGCCTGTCCCAGCCGGGGCCGATTGCCTTTATCGACAAAGAAAGACGTTGCCTCGAACCCGATCGCGGCGCCGGTAAGCGCGGTCACCAACAGCTCGACGATGAGCGCGAGCATCGCGCCTTTGGCTCCGCCTAAGGGAAGCATGCTCCCTTCCAGACCCGCCTTCGGATCGGTCGTCGGCTTGCCGTCTTTGTCCAGCGCCCAGCCGAGCGGGATCGACTTGCCCTCTTTCGCCGCGATCATCAGTTTGCCGCGAGCCACCTCCGACAGCGACAGATCGATCAGCAATGGGGCCGCGTGCGGGCGCGGAAAGATCGCTGCGATCGGGTTGGTGCCGAAAATTGGACGGCTTCCACCCGCCACGGGCATGGCTGCAGGGGAGTTTCCGAATGCCATGCCCACCAGGCCTGCCGCGCCGACCGGCTCCAGGTGATAGCCCGCCACGCCAAAATGATGGCTGTTGGTCACCCCCGCGTACGCCACGCCCAGATCGCGCGCGCGCCGGATCGCCTCGTGCACGGCGAGAGCGCACGCCCCGAAGGCCAGCCCGGACGCGGCGTCGATGAGCACCACGCCGCCTTTCGCCGCCGCGATTTTCGGCCGTGCTGAGCCGTCGGCGCGACCGTTCTTGAGGTGCGCGGCGTACTGGGGAATGCGCGCGACGCCGTGCGACGATAGGCCGTGAGCGTCCGCGTACACGAGTGCCCTCGCAGTGGCCGCCGCCATGTCCGGATGCGCGCCGGCGCGCGCGAGCGCGCGCTGCGCGAGATCGTGTAACTGCTCGAGGCTGACCTGCGGCACGCTGCGCTTACGGATTGGCTCCGGTGCCGTCCAGCGCTGCCGCGACCTTCTCGGCGATCAACATCGACACCCGGGCATTCGACTCGCGCGTGACCCCGGCGATGTGCGGGGTCAGGATGAGATGGCGACAACCGGCCAGCGGCGAACCGGTGGGCAAGGGCTCAGTCTCGAAGACGTCGAGCGCAGCGCCGCCGAGCCGCCCGGCGTTGAGCGCGACCGCCAGCGAGCTCTCGTCGACGACGCCGCCGCGCGCGGTATTGACGAGGATCGCTCCGTGCTTCATCAACGCGAGCTTTCCGGCATCCATAAGCTTGCGCGTCGCCGGCGTCAGTGGAACGTGCAGCGAGACGACGTCGGCGTCACGGAGCAGATCGTCGAACCGCCGCGAAGTCGTCTGCTGCTCGGCCCATACGGTCGAGGTCGCGGGAATCTTGGCGTCGAAGGCAATGACGGCCATCCCGAGCGCGCGACCGAGACGCGCCGTCTCCCGCCCGATGCTGCCGAAGCCGACGACGCCGAGCGTCTTGCCGGCGAGCTCGCGGCCGTTGGCTAGCGATGCGCGCGGCCATTCTCCCGCAGCCACCGCGGAGGTACTGGCATAGGCGCCGCGCAGCAGAATCATCGCCGTGCCGATGACGTACTCGGCCACCGCGAGCGCATTGGCCCCGGTCGCTGGGATCACCTGGATGCCGCGCGCTTCGCAGGCCGGAAGATCGATGTTGTCCAGGCCGACGCCCAGCCGGCCGACGATGCGCAGCTTGCCTGCAGCGGCGACGAGCTCGCCGTCGACCCGTATCTTGTTGCGCACGATCAGCGCATCCACATCGGCCATGGCGCGGAGAAGCTCTTCGCGCCGGGCGACGAGTTCCGCATCGTAGGTCGTAGTGAACCGCCGCTGCAGCGAGGCGACGGCCGCCTCGTCCATGAATTCGGCGATGAGGACGTGCATGGTCGCGCCGATTATTGCATGGCCTACGCGAGCTTTAGGGAACCTCTGAATAAGTCCCGCGTGGCCGCGACGGCGGCTTTCCGGGATGAGATGCACGAAGCGACGCGAAGCCCATGGCAGGCCCCCATGGGCGAGCGGCGCGACACAGCAGATCGCCCGGAAAGCCCCGTCCCATTCGGGTTTCGGCGCAATGGCCTCATCTGCGTTGTTGCGCGGCTTGCGAATAGGATGAACTATTCGCTGCGCCGCGACGCCTAGCATCTGAGGCCATTGCGCCAGAAACGCGGCTCATGTGGGACTTGTTCAGAGGTTCCTTAGCTCTGCATGCCCCAACGCCGCACGGTTCGCGCTTCGACGCTGCGAAAGATCACGTTCTCGACCAGAAGTCCGATGACGATCACGGTCAGAAGACCGGCGAACACGCTGGGAATCTCAAGCTGGTTCTTGTTCTCGTAGATGAACCAACCCAAGCCCCCGGAGCCCGAGGAAACGCCGAAGACGAGCTCCGCAGCGATCAACGTCCGCCACGCAAACGCCCAGCCGATCTTGAATCCGGTCAGGATGCTGGGAAACGCCGCCGGAATCAGGATTTTCCCGACATAGGCAAGGCCACGCAGGCCATAGTTGCGGCCGACCATGCGCAGCGTATTCGACACCGCCAGGAACCCGGAGTGCGTGTTGAGCGCGACCGCCCACAGCACCGAATGGATCAGCACGAACACGATGCTGCCCGCGCCGAGTCCGAACCAGATCAGCGCCAGCGGCAGGAGGGCGATCGCCGGCAGGGGGTTGAACATCGCGGTCAGCGTTTCCAGTAAATCGGTCCCGACTCGCGACGTGATGGCGACGACGGTCAGAAGCGCGGCGAGCGCGATGCCCGCGGCGTAGCCAACGAGCAGTATCTTGATCGATGTCCACGCCTTGAGGAGCAGCGTACCGTGAACGAAGCCGTCGACGAAGGCCTCGACCGTCGCGGCGAAGGTCGGAAACAGCAATGGATTGTTCAGCCATCGCGCATAGAGCTCCCATGCCGCGGCAAGCGCGACCAGAATCAAGAGCTTCCGCACGATCGTGACGTTGTACACCCTCTCCCACGTGGAGAGCGGCTTCGCGACAACGCCGAACTGCGCTGCGTCCACCGGCTGACGATAGACGTCTTCCCGCATCAAAGCAGAGTCAGACATGCGTTGCTTCCTCCTCGCCCTCGACCGCATCGGCAAAGAGCATGGCGTGAATCCTTCGCTCGAGCGCCTGCGCCTGGCCGGGATCGCCGTGTCCGCGCGGCAGGCTGTTGATCTCGGCCTTCACCTGGCCCGGATGCGGCGACAGCAACAGAATGCGGCTGCCGATCGTGATCGCCTCGGCAATCGAATGGGTGACGAACAACACCGTGAAATGCGTGTCGTCCCACAGCTGCAGCAGCTCGTCCTGCATCTTGCGCCGGGTCAGTGCGTCGAGCGCGGCAAACGGCTCATCCATCAGCAGGACGTCCGGTTCCATGGCCATGCCGCGGGCGATCGCGACCCGCTGCTTCATGCCTCCGGAAAGCGTATGCGGAAAGCTGTCGGCGAACTTTGCGAGGTTGACCTTGGCGATGTACTCGAGCGCCTTTTCCTCCGCCGCTTTGGCCCCGAGTCTGCCGCTGGCGGTCAATGCAAACGTGACGTTCTCCTTGACCGTTTTCCAGGGCAGCAGCTGATCGAACTCCTGGAACACCATCATCCGGTCCGGCCCCGGGCGCGTGACGACGTCGCCTTTCAACCGGATTTCGCCTTCGACCGGATTCATGTAGCCGCCGACGGCTTTCAACAGCGTCGACTTCCCGCAGCCGGAGGGACCGAGCAGGATGAAACGGTCCGCGGCGAAGACCTGAAAATCCACGCGATAGGTCGCGGTGACCAGATAGTCCCGCGTCTTGTATTGCAACGTGACGCCCCTGACCTCGAGGATCGGCGCCGCACTCTCTGCCATGATTCCTCCTCGGTGTCGGTCCTCTGTGCCGGTTCGGCCGCTCAGACCTGCCAGGGCAATCGATCGAGATCGACATTGCCGCCGCTGAGAATAATGCCGACCGCGGCACCATGCACGTCGAGCGTGCGCTCAAGCAGGCAGGCGAGCGGCACGGCCGCCGACGGCTCGATGACGATCTTCATGCGCTCCCAGGTCATGCGCATCGCTCGAACGATCGCCGCCTCGCTCGCCGTTCCGATCGCGTCCACTCCCGCACGGATGGCCGCGAGCGTGCGCGGCGAGAGCGTGGTGCGCAAGCCGTCGGCGATGGTCGTCGCTGCGGGCAAGGGCTCGATCCTACCCGAGCGGAACCCGCGCGCGGCGTCGTCGGCGTTGGCCGGTTCCGCGCCGAAGACCCTGACCGAACGGTCGAGCGACTTGATCGCGATCGAGGTGCCGGAGAGGAGCCCGCCGCCGCCGACCGGCGCGATCACGACGTCGAGCTCGGGCGATGCGTCGATCAGCTCGAGTGCGGCGGTGCCCTGTCCTGCGATCACTCGCGCGTCGTCGAAAGGATGCACGAGCATTGCACCCGTTTCGCGCTGCACTTCGGCGCAAGCTGTTTCGCGTGCCGCGACTGTCGGCGCGCAGAAGCGAATGCTCGCGCCGCGGTGGCGGATATTGTCCTGTTTGACCTTTGCGGCGTTCTCGGGCATCACGACGTACGCAGGAATGCCGCGCCTCTGTGCCGCGTACGCCAGCGCCGCCCCGTGGTTGCCCGACGAATGCGTCACCACGCCGCGCCGCGCGTCGCCGTCGGAGAGCGAAAACACGGCGTTGGTCGCGCCCCGCGCCTTGAAGGCGCCGGTTCGCTGTAGGTTCTCGGTCTTGAAGAACAGTCGCGCGCCGACTTCCACGTCGAGCGAGCGACAGGAGAGCACGGGCGTGCGGTGCACGTAGGGCGCGATCCGCGCCTGCGCCGAGCGAATCGCGTCTAGATCGGGCAGCGCGAGCGCATCTGCCGCGGATTCAGCTTCCGGCATCAGGGGATCTAACTCCCCGGAAGCGCGTGCACGTTGGGAAAGAACAGATCCTTCCACGAATCGGGCTTGGTCTTGATCGTCCCGGTCTTAAGCATGAAGTCGACATATTTCATCACGTTCTGCGGCGTGGTCGTGAAAACGATGGCGGGGTCGTTGAGCATCGCGAGAATGTCCTGAACCGTGTTCTTGTCTTTAGAAATCCGCAGATAGGCCTCGGCGGCCGCCTTGCGGTCGGCGTGGATCTGCGCCGTCGCTTCGTCGAGCGCCTTGACGAAGGCATCGTAGATACGCGGATTCTCGGCGCGAAACTTCGATGTCGTCCACACAGTGTTGAACGTCGCCGGGCCGCCCAGCACGTCATAGGAGTTCAGCACCGTGTGGATCGCCGGGTTTTTCAGCTGCTGGTACTGGAACGGCGGCGAACCGAAGTGCGCGGTGATCTCCGACTGTCCCGAGAGCAGCGCCACCTGGGCATCGGGATGCGAAAGAGTCACGGTGAGCGCATCGAGCTTGTTTTGCTGGCCCTCGCCGAACGCCCTTTCCGCAGCCATCTGCAAAGTCACCGCCTGGATCGATACCTTGACTGCCGGCAGAGCGATCCTGTCTCTGTCGGTGAAATCCTTTATGGTTTTCACGGCCGGATTGCGCGTGTTGAGATACAGCGGCATCGAGTTGATTGCGGCAACCGCCTTGACGTCGAGATTGCCCTTGGTACGCGACCACAGCGTCACCAGCGGGCCGACCCCGCCTGACGCGAACTGCAGGCTGTTCGACAGCAGCGCGTCGTTCATCACGTTGCCGCCGGCAAACTTCGCCCAGCCGACCTTGAGATCCGGAATGCCGTTGGCACGGGCGTGCTTCTCGATCAGCTTCTGCTCTTCCATGAGCATCAGCGGCAGATAGCCGATGCCGTACTGCTGTGCGACCTTGATCTCGGTCAGCTCGGCGCGCGCGCCCACAGCCACCATGCAGAGCAGTGCAGCGATGAGTACGGGCGTCCACACCGGGGTCGGGCGCGCGACGAGGTTCCGCATAACCTTCCTTCCGGAATTTACGGCGAGGGTCCGATTATAGGAGCCGGTGGGCACCCGCGTAACCCGTCGCACGGCGCTGCGCGGCGCACCGCCACCGCTCAAGCGCTTTCGTAGAGTCGTGTCAACACGAACTCCCGATGTCCGAGCGCCTCGGCCGCAGTCAGCCGCCCATTCGCGGTACGAAACATCATGTCGATGAGCCTGTCACCGGCCTGGTCCATCGTAATCTCCCGCTGCAGCAGCCCGGAGGTGTCCACATCGACGTGCTCGCTCATCGTGCGCACCGTGCGGGGATTGGCGCAGATCTTGATCACCGGCAGGATCGGATTGCCGATGACGTTGCCCTGTCCGGTGGGAAAGAAATGGACGACGAAGCCCGCGGCGGCGCACAGCGTCACCATCTCCGCGGCGGCCGACGAGCTGTCCATGAACCACAATCCCGCGTGCGTCGGCATCTCCGCCTTGTCGAGCACGCCGTCGACGACGCACTTCCTGCCGATCTTCTGGATGTTGCCGAGGGCTTTTTCCTCGATGGTGGTGAGCCCTCCCGCGATATTGCCCTTGGTTGGCTGCGAGTCGACCAGGTCGCTCGTCTTGTGCTGGTTGATCACATCCTGGTAACGGTCGAACACGCGCATGAAGTCGGCGCGCACCTTGTCGTCGCGGCAGCGCGCGGCTACGATCTGCTCGCCGCCAGTCAGCTCGGTGGTCTCGCCGAAGACGAGCGTACTGCCAACCGCATAGAGCTTATCGAAAGCGTTGCCCACCGTCGGGTTGGAGCCGCAGCCGGATGTCGTGTCCGATTCCCCGCACTTGCACGACACCCAGAGATCCTTGAGCGCGCATTCGACGCGCTGCTGCTCGCTCGCGTATTGCAGATACTCCTTGGCGAGCTTCGAGGCGCGCATGATCGTATTGTGGTCGCCGTGCAGCTCGATGCCGAAGCCGGTGACCGGCTTGCCGGTCACCGCGATGCCGTCGACAACGCGCTGGGTCCAGCTTTCCTCGATGCCTATGACCACGACCGCCGCAACATTCGGGTTGCTGCCAGCGCCGATCAGCGTGCGGAAATACAGGTCGAGGTCGACGCCGAACTGAAGCCGCCCGTACGGGTGCGGAATCGCCAGCGTTCCCTTGACGTTGTTGGCGACCGCCTCTGCGGCGGTATTCGACAGGTCGTCCACAGGGAGGATGATGACGTGATTGCGCACGCCGACTCGGCCGTTGTCGCGGCGGTAACCGTGAAATTTGGTTTGCATGTGATGACCTGTTCGAAAGGTGTTGATCAGCGCAGACGAGCGAGCATGCGGGTGTCAGGCAAGGCGCGACCCGCGCGAGGAGCGGAGTGTACGAACGAGGTACATGAGCACCGCAGCGCGGGGAGCAACGCCGCATGGCGCCCGTAGGCGCCGCTCGCTACCAACGCTTGGTCTTGATGTTGTGCACATGTGCATGCTGTCCGGTTTTGATCGGAGCCACGACCTTGCCGATGTCCACGCCGTACTTGATGACCGTGTCGCCGACGTTCATATCCTTGAGCGCAACCTTGTGTCCCAACGGAATGTCCTGAACGCAGGACAAGGTGATGGTGCGGTTCTCGTCGAGGATCAGCCCCGTCAACGTCTGCCCGGCCTTGACGCCCTCGACGACGACGACGGCAACCGAATCCTTGGGATCGTGTAAAACACAGTGAATCACGCGCTTCTCTCCTGTCCGACCTGGCTGTTGCCAATCAAAGCATGGTATCGCGGCGCTTCGGCCCTGAGCAACTATGCCGGCGCGATGCGACGAAGCATCGCTGCCGAACATGATATTCCTAGAAGTCAAACTCGGATTGCGCCACCGGCGCGAAGTAGCGCCGATGCACCGCGCAGGGGCCGTGCTGGCGCAAGGCCGCCAGATGCTCCGGAGTGGCGTAACCCTTGTGCCGCGCGAAGCCGTAGGCGGGGTAATCGCGGTCCAGTGCCACCAGCAGCGCGTCGCGCGCAGTCTTGGCGAGAATCGATGCGGCGGCGATCGCTGCGATTATCCGGTCCCCGTCGACGATCGCTCGTGCCGGATATTCGATCGCGGGGCAGTGCAGGCCATCGATCCACACGACTTCCGGCCGCGTGGCGAGGCGCTCGATCGCCCGTTGCATCGCGAGCAGCGTAGCCTGCAGGATGTTCAGCGCGTCGATCTCGGCGACGCCGCTTTCGGCGACGGCCCAGGCGACGGCACGCGTGCGGATCACGACCGCAAGCCGCTCGCGCACCGGCGGAGTGAGAAGCTTGGAATCGCGCAGGCCGCGAATGCGCCGTTCGGGATCGAGAATCACCGCCGCGGCGACCACGGGCCCCGCCAGCGGTCCCCTACCTGCCTCGTCGACGCCGGCGATCAGCATACTTCGCTAACGCCTGCGAGTCGCAGCTCGGTTGCGACCGCATCCGCGGCAATGGTCGCCGTATCGGCGGCAAGCGAGCGTGCCATCGCGGCGAACAGCGCCTCGAGACGACGCCGAACGATCGTATCGTCGTAGAGATTGAGCGCGGCGCGGGCCAGATTCGCCGCCGTCGCTTCGGTCTGCAGAAATTCCGGGACTACAAAACGCCCGGCGAGCACGTTGGGCAGCCCGACATAAGGCAGCAGCAGCTTGCGGGCGACGATACGGGCAGTCAGCGGGTTTACCCGGTAGAAGATCAGATGCGGGCAGCGCGCCAGCGCGGCCTCGAGCGTTGCGGTTCCCGACGCGACGATACCGACATCAGCCGCTCGCAGCGCCTGGTCGGCATGGCCGTAGAGGATGGTCAGCGGCAAGGTTTCGAGCTGCAGGCGGTGGAGGACCGCTTCAAAATACTCGCGCGTCTCCCGGCTGACCAGCGGCACCAGAAACTTCGCCGCCGGCTGCGCCTCGAGGATTTCCGCAGCGGCTGTCAGCACGAGCTCGCTGTGCATTTCGAGCTCGGACACGCGGCTTCCGGGCAGGAGCGCGAAGGCGGGCTCTCTCGCCTCGAGCTTGAGGATGTCGCGCGTCTCCCGCCGGCTCGTCGCGGTAGCAGCCTCCGCCGCCAGCGGATGGCCGACGAAAGTGACCGGCAGACCTGCCGCCGCGTACAGCGGTGGCTCGAAGGGGAATAGCGCCAGCAACCGGTCCGCCGAACGCGCGATCGCGCCGATGCGCTCGCGTCGCCATGCCCAGACGGACGGACTCACGTAGTGGATCGTGCGCACGCCTCGCCGCTTGAGCGCGGCTTCCAAACCCAGATTGAAGTCCGGCGCATCGACGCCGATGAACAAAGTCGCCTTCGCGGCCAGCAGGCGCCGTCGGACATCGCGCCGCACGAGGATTAACGCAGGGAGTTCACTGACAACCTCGGCGTAGCCTCTCAAAGCCAGCCGCGACATCGGGTACCAGGCCTCGCATCCTGCAGCCTCCATGCGCGGGCCGGCGATGCCGGCGAAGCGCACGGTCGGTATCCGTGCCCGCACTGCGCGCACAAGCTCGGCGCCGAGCGCGTCGCCCGACGCTTCGCCGGCGACGATGCCGATCGTCATCCCTTCGCCCCCCTGGCGCATCGACGGAATTTAGCAGGCTGATACAGGACCCGTCATGGCCGCGCAGCGGCTTTGCCGGATGGGATGCGCGAAGCCGCGAGCGACGTGTGGTTGATCCCACACGAGCGAGCAGCGACAAAGCAGACTGCCGGCAAAGCCGCTGCCCATTCGGGTTTCGACGAGATGGCCCCGCCTGCGGCGTTGCTCGCCTTGCGAATATGCACAAGCTATTCGACGCGGCTCGCGCCTTGCATACGGGGCCATCTCGTCCGAAACGCGGCTCATGAGGGGTTCTGTATTAGCTGCCTGCTGCCTACGGTCAACGGATGATCCCGCGTCCCGGCGTCTCCAGAAATTCGGCCATGATACCGAGCGCCGGCACCTTGCTGGCCTCGGCGGCAATCGCCGCTCGCGCTTCGTCGAGCGACAGCTTGTTGCGATAAAGCGCCTTGTATGCGCGGCGGATGGCGGTGATATCGCTCGCTGCGAATCCGCGTCGGCGCAGGCCCTCGCTGTTGGTGCCGTGCGGTTTCGCCGGATACCCGGATGCGGTAACGAACGGCGGCACGTCCTGCAGCACGATCGATCCCGCGGCGACCATGGCGTGCGCGCCGATGCGGCAGAACTGGTGCACGCCGACAAATCCTCCCAGCACAGCGTGATCGCCGATGATGACGTGGCCGGCAAGCTGTGCGTTGTTCGAAAACGTCGTGTCGTTGCCGATGACGCAGTCGTGCGCGATATGCGTGTATGCCAACAGCCAGTTGCGGTCGCCGATCGACGTCGTGCCCCGGTCCAGCGTGGTGCCGGCGTGAATGGTCACGAACTCGCGGATCACGTTGTCGTCGCCGATCTCGGTCGCAGTCGGTTCACCGCCGTACTTGCGGTCCTGCGGAATCTCGCCGACTGAAGCAAATTGGAAGATGCGATTGCCGCGGCCGATGCGTGTGCGGCCGGCAATCACGACGTGGCTCGCGATCGTCGTTCCGGCGCCAACTTCCACTTCAGAGCCGATCACCGCGAACGGGCCGACTTGGACGTCGGGCGCAAGGCGGGCACCGGCGGCCACCACCGCCGTGGGGTGGACGCTCGCCATCTAGGGAACCCCTGAATGGGTCCCGCGTGCCCGCGACGGCGGCTTTCCGGGATGAGATGCCTCATTTGCCAACTGAGGCGACGCGAAGCCCATGGCAAGCGCCCATGGGCGAGCGGCGCGACAAAGCAGATCGCCCGGAAAGCCCCGTCCCTCCGGGCTCATGTGGGACCCATTCAGAGGTTCCTTACGCCTGTACGTCGCGCACGGCTGCCATGAGCTGCGCCTCCGCTACGAGCTCGCCGCCTACGCTCGCCTTGGCCGCGAACTTGAACACCCCGCGCACGACGTTGAGCTCTACCGACTCCAGGACGAGCTGATCGCCGGGAAACACCGGCCGCTTGAAGCGCGCATCGTCTATGCCGGCGAAGAAAAGAAGCGATTTGGCGTCGTGGCATTCACCGCGCGTCACGTAGGCAAGGATCGCCGACACCTGCGCCATCGCCTCGATGACGAGCACGCCCGGCATCACCGGGTAGCCGGGAAAGTGGCCCTGGAAAAAAGGCTCGTTCACCGTCACGTTCTTGACCGCCTTGATGCGTTGCCCCACTTCGCACTCGAGTACGCGGTCGACCAGCAGGAACGGATATCGATGCGGCAGGTGCCGCATGATCTCGTTGATATCCATGGTCGGCACGATCACGTTTCCTTGTCGTTTTGCGCCCGCTCCAGCGCGCGCAACCGCTCGAGTATCGAACGCAACCGGCGCGTGGCCGCCGCCACGCGCTTCCACTCTCGGTGCGGGAGGGCGGGAAACGTCCCCGTATAGACCCCGGGCAACTCGATCGAGTCGAATACTCCGGTTGCCGCGGAAATGACCGTGCCGTCGGGAATCTCGAGGTGTCCGCTGATCATCGCCGCGCCGCCGATCTTGCAATCACGGCCGATCATCGTGCTGCCAGCGATGCCGACGCAGCCGGCGATCGCCGTGTGCGCTCCGATGTGGCAATTGTGGCCGACCTGGATCAGGTTATCGAGCTTGACGTCGTCGTCGATCAACGTATCGCCGATCGCGCCGCGATCGATGGTCGTATTGGCGCCGATCTCGACGTCGGCGCCGATGACCACGCGGCCGAGCTGCGGGATCTTGAGCCAGCGCCCGTTCTGTTCCGCCATGCCGAAGCCGTCCGCGCCGATGACCGCCCCGCTGTGGACGATGGTGCGTGGCCCGATCGCCGAGCGCGGGTAAACGACGACGCGAGGATACAGCAAACAGTCGTCGCCGACGGTGCAATCCTCACCGACCACCGTTCCCGCGCCCACCTCCGAGCGCTCGCCGACGCGGGTGCGCTCCCCGATCACGGCGTGCGCGCCGATCGCCGCGCTGGCCGCCACGCGCGCGCTCCCCGCGACGACCGCGGTCGGATGAATTCCCGGCAGCGGCGCCCGCGCCGGATGCAATATGGCGGCGACCCGTGCGTAGGCCGCATACGGATTCGCCGTCACGAGCTTCGGCAGCGCCGTGGATTGCGCATCGCCCGGCGCGACGATCACTGCGCTCGCGCGCGTTCCTGCCAGGCGGCCGCGATACTTCGGACTGGACAGGAACGCGATGGCGCCCTCGCCCGCGGAATCGAGCGTGGCGACCCGGTCGATGACGACGTCGCCATCGCCGGCGAGCTCGGCGCCGCAGCGCTCGGCGAGCTGGCGCAGGGGAATCCCGACAGCGTTTGGTGAGCCCATGCGCCTAAGGAACCTCTGAATAAGTCCCGCGTGGCCGCGACGGAGGCTTTCCGGGATGAGCTGCACGAAGCGACGCGAAGCCCATGGCAGGCCCCCATCGGCGAGCGGCGCGACAAAGCAGATCGCCCGGAAAGCCCCGTCCCTCCGGGTTTCGGCGCAATGGCCTCATCTGCTTTGTTGCGCGGCTTGCGAATAGTACGAACTATTCGCTGCGCCACGACGCCGCGCATCTAAGGCCATTGCGCCAGAAACGCGGCTCACGTGGGACTTGTTCAGAGGTTCCCTAAAGCGCCCCGCTGCCGAAAGTTGCTCGCCTACTTGTCGGCGAGCGCCTTGATCACCTTTTCGGTGATGTCGATTCGCGTGCTCGCGAACACCACCGGATCCTGCAAAATCAGGTCGAACTTCTCGGCCTCGGCAATTTGCTGAATGACCTTGTTGGCGCGCTCCTGCACGGAGCCCAGCTCTTCGTTGCGACGCAGGTTCAAGTCCTCGCGGAACTCGCGCTGCAGGCGCTGCAGGTCGCGGCTCATGTTGGCGAGATCGCGCTCCTTGTTGCGACGATCGCCCTCGGCCATGGTGACGCCGTCCTTCTCGAGCAGCGCCTGAAGATCGCGCACCTGCCTGGAGAGTTTTTGGATGTCGGCGTCGCGGCCGGCGAATTCCTTCTCCAGCTTCTGCTGCGCCCGCTTCGCCGGCGTGGCTTCGCGGAACAGCCGCTCGGTATTGACGAACCCGATCTTGTACTCGCCGCCCTGAGCAAACGCGAGGGTAGCGGCCAGCGCCAGGACCAGCGCGCCAACGGTCAGCGTCATCGATTGCCTCATGCCATGTTTCTCCTGCTGCGAGGCCGCAAACACCTGCCTCTCAAAACACCGTCCCCACCTGGAACTGGAAATGCTGTACGCGGTCACCGATCTTCTTGTTCACCGGGTAGCCGTAACTGAACTTGAGCGGCCCGACCGGAGAGTTCCATGCCACGCCCACGCCCACCGAATACCGGAACGACTCGAGCTGCGGCTGCGAACCATTGTCATAGATCTGGCCGGCATCGGCGAACACCGACAGCCGGACCGATTGATCGTTTGCCTTGGCGCCCGGCAATGGAAAGAACAATTCGGCATTGCCGATGATCTTGCGCCTGCCGCCGATGGTGTTGCCCTGGTTGTCCTGCGGACCGAGCGACGCCGTATCGTAACCGCGTACCGAACCCACGCCACCCGCATAATACGCCTTGAAGAACGGAAGGGGCTTGTTGCCGAGGCCGCCGCCATAGCCAACATCGCCGCGCAGCATCCAGACGATATTCGCCGGCAGCGGAGTGAACCACTGAATCAGATAATTCAGCTTGTAGTAGGACAGGTCGCCGACCGGCAAGCCCCATTCTACCAGCGCGCTTTGCAGCAGGCCCCGCGTGGGGAAGAGGATGCTGTCGCGCGTGTCGCGCGACCAGCCCGTACTCACGATGTAACTGTTCGTGGACGAGCCGAACTTGGTCACAAAGTCGACATAGATCGGCGGGCTGCTGTCGACCAGCGACAGATTGGTGTGCTCGTAGCGCATGGCGAAGATCACGCTATCGGTTTCGGTCACGGGCACGCCGAATCCGACCGCCCCACCCAGAGTCCTCGAAGAATATTGCGCGATCGGCAGCGACGAAGAATTGACGCTCTTGTCGTAGACCTCGATCGTCCGCGCGATGCCGTCGGCGGTCCAGTAAGGCTCGCTATAGGTCACGGCGATCGTGCGATTGATGCGGCTCGTATTGACCGCCGCCGTCAGCGCGTTGCCGGTGCCGAAAACGTTGTTCTGCGAAACCGACCCCGAGAGCACCAGGCCGTCGGCGCTGGAATAACCGACCCCCGCGAGCAGGTTGCCGGTCGCTTTTTCGGTCACCGTCACGTCGAGGTCGACCTGGTCGGGGCTGCCCGGCACGGCCGGCGTCTCCACGTTCACGTCCTCGAAGAAGTTGAGCCGGGTGATGCGCACCTTCGAGCGCTCGATGCGCGTCGCGTCGTACCAGGCGCCCTCGAGTTGCCGCAGCTCGCGGCGAATCACTTCGTCGCGGGTCCTGGCGTTGCCGCTGATGTTGATCTTGCGGATGTAGACGCGGCGTCCCGGATCGATGAAGAACGTGAATGACGCCGCGCGCTTTTCGCGGTCGATCTCGGGGACCGCGTTGACATTGGCGAAGGCGTATCCGTCGCTGCCGAGGCGGTCGGACACCGCCTTCGCGGACTGCGTGAGTTTTTCGCGCGAATACACGTCGCCGGGCTTGACCAGGATCAGGCGCATCAGCTCGGGCTCGGGCAGCAGCAGCTCGCCGGCAAGCCGAACATCGCCGATGCTGTACTTCGGGCCCTCGGTGATATTGATCGTGATGTAGATCTGCTCCTTGTCCGGCGTGATCGAAACCTGCGTCGAATCCACTGCGAACTCGAGGTAACCCCGGTTAGTGTAGTAGCTGCGCAACGTCTCCAAGTCGGCTTGCAGCTTCTGCTTCGAGTACTGGTCGTTCTTGGTGTACCAGGTGAACCAGCCTGACGTCGAGAGCTGCATTTCCTTGATCAGCGTGCTCTCCGGAAACGCCTGGGAGCCGACGATGTTGATATTGGCGATCTTCGCGACATCGCCCTCCTCGACGGTGAAATTCACCGCGACGCGATTGCGCTCCTGCGGCGTCACCGTGGTCGTGACCTGCATCCCGTAGTAACCGCGATTGATGTACTGGCGCTTGAATTCCTGTTCCGCCCGGTCGAGCGCCGAGCGGTCGAAGATGCGCGACTCGACGACGCCGATATCCTTCAGCGCCTTGCGCAGCGTGTCCTTGTCGAATTCCTTGGTGCCGACGATGTCGATCTGGCTGATCGTCGGCCGCTCCTGGACGATGACGACCAGCACGCCGCCCTCGACTTCGAGTCGCACGTCGCGGAAAAAACCCGTCGCGTACAGCGCCTTTACCGCGGCGGAAGCCTTTTCGTCATCGACCCGGTCGCCGACTTTGATCGGCAGGTAGTTGAACACGGTCCCGGCGTCGGTACGCTGCACCCCCTCGACACGAATGTCCCTGACGGTGAACGGCTCGAATGCGAGCGCCGCAGGCGCGAGCCGCGCCGACAGCAATACCACGAGCAATGCGAACCACGCCTTGATCCTTCCGGACGCGCGCGGCGCGACAGCCCGCACGCCCTGGCGGGCATCAAAGGAAGCGGGAAAGATCATTGAAAAGCGCCAAAGCCATCAACAGGGCCAGCACGGCCATGCCGATGCGCTGGCCGACCTCGAGGACGCGGTCGGAAACGGGACTGCCTTTGAAAATCTCGACCAGATAATACAACAAGTGTCCGCCATCGAGTAAGGGCACGGGCAGCAGGTTGAGCACGCCGAGGCTGATGCTGATCAGCGCGAGGTAACCAATGAAAGTAAGCACACCGGCCTGCGCAGACTGCCCCGCGAAATCCGCCATTGTCAGAGGACCGCTGATGTTCTTGAGCGACGCACTGCCGGTAAGAATGCGTCCGAGCATCTTCAAGGTGAATATCGATAGCTCCCACGTCTTGGCCGCTCCCTCCACGACCGCCTCCGCGGGTGCGTAGCGCAACGTCACCGCCAGGTTCGCAGCCATCGCCGGATCGACGGCGAGCCGCATGCCCGCGACGCCGATCGTGCGCCCGTTCTGCTCGGTCGATTCGGGCACGAGCACGGCATCGTACTCGCCGCTGTCGCGGCGCACGGTGAAGCGCAACCGATTGCCCGGATGTGCGTTGGTTATCGCCGCGACGTCGGCCGGCGAGCGCATGGTCTGACCATCGATCGCAACGATGGTGTCGCCCTCGCGCAAGCCTGCCGCGTGCGCAGGCTTGCCGGGCAACACCTCGTGCACTCGCGGAGCGCCCAGGTCGATCTTTAAGCCAAGCGCGGCCATGTAATTGCCTTCCCAATCGACGGACGCCAGCGAGACTAGCGGCAGCATGTGCGTGGCGCGCGTGCCATCCGGCCGTTCGACCGAGAGCACCGTGCGATCTCCGCCGGAGAGACGCAACAGCCGCCAGCGCAGGTCCTGCCACGAGCGCACGGGCTCGCCATCGACGGCCTTTACGACGTCGCCCTCAGCCAAACCGGCAACGGCCGCGGCGGAACCCGGCGGAGGCGATGCGAGCACTGCGCGCTGTCCGGGGATGCCCATCATGTACGTGCCCGCGAAAAGCAGAACCGCGAGCAGCAGATTGGCGAGCGGCCCGGCGGCAACGATTGCGATCCGCTTCCACACGTTTTGGCGATTGAACGAGCGCGGCCGGTCCACGGGAGCGACGTCGCCCTCGCGCTCGTCGACCATCTTGACGTAACCGCCGAGCGGCACGGCCGAGATCGCCCACTCCGTGGCATCGCGGCCGATCCGCCGCGACCAGATAACGCGACCGAACCCGATCGAGAAACGCAGCACCTTGACGCCGGCGAGCCGCGCGACGACGTAGTGGCCAAGCTCGTGAAATGTGATCAGAACGCCGAGCGTAACGGCGAAGGCAATGACTTTCTGCGCGATATCGATCATGCGGTTAGGGCCTGCCGGCCGAGCAGCTCTCGGGCCAGCGCGCGACCCGCGCGATCGGCCTCGAGCGCGTCGGCGAGCGAAGCGACGGGGCGTGCCGGCAGCCGGGCAAGCGCCTCGGCGCACACGTCAGCAATGTCGAGGAAACCGATCCCGTGCCCGAGGAAAGCCGCCACAGCTTCCTCGTTCGCGGCGCTGAGTGTCGCCGGTGCGCTGCCGCCGGTGACGAGTGCGGCACAGGCGAGGCCGAGGCAGGGAAAACGCGCCGCTTCGGGGACGGCGAAATGGAGAGCGCCGATCTGCGCCAGGTCGAGCGGCGCCACGCCCGCCGCGATGCGCTCCGGCCATGCCAGCGCCTGTGCGATCGGCGTGCGCATGTCCGGATTGCCGAGCTGCGCCAGCACGGAGCCGTCGACGTATTCGACCAGCGAGTGGACGATGCTCTCGGGATGGATGACAACCTCAATCTGGTCGCGCGCGGCGCCGAAAAGCCAATGCGCTTCGATGACTTCGAGGCCCTTATTCATCATCGTCGCCGAATCGACCGAGATTTTGCGGCCCATCCGCCAGCGCGGATGAGCACAGGCCTGCTCCGGCGTAACGCGGGCAAGCTCGCCGAATGGCGTTTCGCGGAAGGGACCACCCGAGGCGGTGAGCAGGATCCGCCGTACGCCGCCGTTTTCAGGCGCGCCCGCGTAGCCGGCCGGCAAACACTGGAAGATCGCATTGTGCTCGCTGTCGATCGGCAGGAGCGTTGCGCCGCCTTCCCGAACGGCCGCCATGAATATCCCGCCAGCGAGCACCAAGGTCTCCTTGTTGGCGAGCAGAATGCGCTTGCCCGCGCGCGCCGCTGCCAGCGTCGGAGCAAGTCCGGCACCTCCGACGATGGCCGCGATCACCGTATCGGTTTCAGGCGACGATGCGGCTTCGCACAGGCCTTCAGAACCCGAAAGTACGCGCGTGGCCAAGCCCTCGCGGCGAACCGCCGCTGCGAGCTCGTGCGCCGCATCCGCATCGAGCAACGCCGCGTAAGCCGGCCGGAAACGGACGACGAGCTCGAGCAGGCGCTGCCACTGCCGATTCGCCGCGAGCGCCGTCACGGTGAATCGCTCCGGGTGCCGTGCGACAACGTCGAGCGTCGATGCGCCGATCGATCCGGTCGCGCCGAGGATCGCTATCTTGCGTGCAGTGTGCGGTACCGTCTTCATCGGATCGCGTACTGCGCGATGAGTGCGGCCGCCGGCATCGCCGCGAGTAGCGCGTCGATGCGGTCGAGCACGCCGCCGTGGCCCGGCAGGACGCGCCCGCTGTCCTTGACGCCGCGCTGCCGCTTCAACTGTGATTCGAACAGATCGCCCACGATCGACAAAGCGGTGAGGGCGAGCACCAGCGAGAGCCAGATCGCGAGCGCGCCGAGTGAGCCTGGGCGCGCAAGACCCGCGTCGGGCGCGAACCAGACCAGGGCGAGCGCATAGAGTCCCGTAGCGAGCAGCGCGCCATAGACTCCCTCCCAGGTCTTGCCCGGACTGATCGTCGGCGCGAGCTTGCGCTTGCCGAAAGCGCGGCCGCTGAAGTAGGCGGCGGTGTCCGCGATCCATACGATCGCCATCAAGGCGAGCAACAGCCCGGGCGAGCGGGCCCGAATCTGCACCACGGCCACCCACGTCGCGATCAGAACGAGCCAGCCGATAACCGCGAGCACGAGCTTCGACTCGATGCGCCACCCCGCGGCGAGCCACGCCGGCGCCAGCAGCAGCCAGAAAAGCGTTGCCGCGCCGCAGACGCCGAGCGTAATCGCCTCGGGCCAGCCGCGCTGCGTCTCGAAGCCGCTCATCGGTACGAACAGAAGAACGAGCCCGATCAGCAACGTGCCCGCGACGAACAGCAGCCACATAGCGCTCCGATAGTCCGCAAGCTCGGCCCACTCCACCGCTGCAGCGCCGACGATGGCCAGCGTGAAGACGCCCCAGCCACGGGGGCTCAACCAGAACAAAGCCCCGAGCGTCAAGGGAATCAGTACCGCCGCGGTCAGAATGCGCGTCTTGAGCATCGCCTGAAACCTAGCTGCTTGCCTCGACCTGCTCGCTGGTGCGCCCGAAACGGCGCTCGCGCCGCTGGAACGACGCGATTGCCGTCTCCAGCGCTGTGGCGTCGAAGTCGGGCCAGAGCATGTCGGTGAAGTAGAACTCCGCGTAGGCGAGCTGCCAGAGCAGGAAGTTGGAGATTCTCTGCTCGCCGCCGGTGCGGATGAACAGGTCCGGTTCCGGCGCGTAGGCCATCGACAGGAACCGCTCCAGCGCCTCGGGCTCGAAGGTCTGTGCCGCCTCCGGATTCGCCGCGATGAGCTTGTGCGCGGCTTGCGCGATGTCCCAGCGTCCACCATAGTTGGCGGCAATGGTGAGGGTCAGTCGCGTGTTCTGCGCGGTAAGCGCCTCGCCGGCCGCGATCAGCTCCCGGATTCGCGGCTCGAAGCGCGCGGTATCGCCGATCACCTTGAACCGGATGCCGTTCTCGTCGAGCTTTGCCACTTCCTGCTCGAGTGCCCGCAGAAAGAGCTGCATCAGGATCGATACCTCCTCGGCAGGGCGGCGCCAATTCTCGCTCGAAAAAGCAAAGAGCGTCAGGAACTCGACGCCGCGTTCGATGCACGCGCGCACCGTCGTGCGTACGGCCTCGACGCCCTTGCGGTGGCCGGCGACGCGCGGCAGCATGCGCTGCTTCGCCCAGCGGCCGTTG
>DASWDF010000225.1:0-45308 GCA_036395475.1 Casimicrobiaceae bacterium | reverse complement strand
GATAAATCGGGAAACGCTTCGCGCAACTTCGCGATCACCGTGGGACTGGTCAGGCGAAAGAAGGTGTTGATCTGGCCCTCGACTTCGACCGTCGTTACATAGGGGCTATTGGGGTCTTGACCGGTGAGCTTGTCGAGCATCTCCCGGGCAGTCTTGTTGTCCGCTTGAGGAACGGATCTCTCGAAGAGGTGAGAAACAGCACACCGATGCGCGGAATTCTCGCCTGCGTGCGAGCCGGCAACGGCAGGACCATCGCCAGTCCGCCAAACGCCACGAGCACGCCACGGCGCTTCACTGAATCACGTCGTCCGCGCGCAGCAGCACCATCTGCGGGATCGTGATGCCAAGCGCTTTCGCGGTTTTCAGATTGATCACCAGCTGGAACTTCGTGGGCTGCTCAACCGGAAGATCTGCTAGCTTGGCGATGGGAATGGTGGAAGTGGCGTTCTTGACGGCCCGGGTCGGCTGCGGAGAGGAGGTGACGATGAGGTCCGGTTTGAGATCGACCAACTTCTGCGCGAGGGCCGGCAACCGGTCGGTTTGTCCACCGGCGGCGCGATACTCGGTCTGCAGGTTGCCGCCCTCGATCCATCCGGCGCTGCGCAGCCCGTCGGGTAGCGCATCATAGGCGGCGCCCTCGCAGCGGACGGCGCAGAGCAAGCCGATGTGCGCAACCTTGTCCGTTCACTGCGCGTCAACATTCAGCGACGCGGCGAGGAGGCCACCTGCAACACCGCCGATGAACGTTCGCCGATCCATCACTGAATCATCTCGTTGACGACAGTCCAACAATACTACGCCTCAGGATGGTGAACGACTGAATGACCGCTCGCGGTCGAAACTCGAAAGCCCTGCAAGAACTGCGCGGCTCAGCCAATTGCCGCCAAGGACCGAGTACCTGGGCGCTATAATTGCTCCGCCCCGCGAATTGCGAGTGGCACGGGACACATTAAGGAGGATTCTGATCATGGCCTTCTATTTGACGCGCTTCAGCTATACGCCGGAAACCTGGGCTCGATTGATGAAGAACCCCGAAGACCGCCGCGAGGCTGCACGCAAGTACATCGAGTCAGTCGGCGGGAAGTTGCACGGCTTCTGGTACGCGTTCGGCGCGTACGACGGCTACAATCTCTGGGAAGCGCCTGACAACATCTCGATGTCCGCGGTCGCGATCGCGATCGGCGGCGGTGGCGCGTTGTCGAAAATCGAAACGACGCCGCTGCTCACCGTCGAGGAGACCCTGGACGCCCTTGGCCGTGCGCGGAAGGTCGCCTACCGGCCGCCCGGCGCGTAATCGAGCGGCGTCGTTGTCTGCCAGCGGCCGTGGTGCCGCTAGGGATTCGCACGAAAGCCCGGGATGGCAGTGCGTGATTCTCGCCGGTCCCGGGTTTGGCCTTCGGCTCAACCCAGGCTACGGCGGCGCGGAATAGATTTCCGGATTGCAGCAGTTCGGCGGCTGTCGCCCTTCCAGCACGGCCACGATGTTGTCGACGACTATGTGGGCCATCGCTTCGCGCAGCTCGGCGACTGCGCTCCCGAGGTGGGGCGTGAGGACGACGTTGGGCATGGTCAGGAGCGCCGGCTCGACGTCCGGCTCGCGCTCGAAAACATCGAGCGCCGCACCGGCGATGCGCCCATCGACGAGCGCGCGGGCGAGCGCCTGCTCGTCGACGATGGGCCCGCGCGCCGTGTTGACGAGGAACGCGGTCGGCTTCATCAGCGCAAGCTCGCGCGCGCCGACGAGATGGTGCGTCTCCGGCTTGAGCGGCGCGTGAACGGAGACGAAATCGGACTCGGCCAGGAGTCGATCGAGAGGGACGTAGGCGAGATCGAGCGCCCGCTCTTCGCTCTCCGCGATCCGTCGCGGTCCCCAATAAAGCACGCGCATCGAGAAGCCACGGGCGCGCTTCGCGACCGCGCGCCCGATGCGCCCACCGCCGCCGATGAGTCCGATGGTCTTGCCCCAGACGAATGCACCTTCGAGACGGATGGACTGTGCTCCCGGGAACACGCCGCTGCGCAGCAGGCGATCGCCTTCCACGAGGCGCCGCGCCACGGCCAGCAGCAGCCCGAAATGCAGGTCGGCGGTAGCTTCCGTCACGACGGGTGGAATGACGGTCACGGGGATGCGCCGCGCCGTTGCGGCGGCAATGTCGATATCGGAGGGCGTGATTTTCATCGACGCCACCGCGCGCAAGCCCGCGTTGGCGGCGATGACATCGCCATCGACGCGATCCTGCAGCAGGCAGAACAGGATATCGTGCTTGCGCACGGCGGCGCAGAGCTCTTCCTTGGTCAGCGTGTGCGTCGCGTCGGAGTTGCACTCCACGTCCGCAATGCTGCGCAGCCGCTCGGTGGCGCTGCGCGCTATCGGCTGGGTGATGAATACGCTGGGGCGCATGGAAATTCGCCGCGCTGCATCAGCGCATCCAGCGCACGACTCCGGCGACACCGTCAACGGCGATCTGCACGCCATCGGGGATGCGCTGTGTGGCATCGAGCACGCCCAGCACCATGGGAATGCCCCTCTCGCGGGCGAGCGATGCGAGGTGCGAGGTACTGCCGCCGAGCTCCGCCACCAGGCCCGCCACGCGCGGAAGCACTTGGCTCAGCGCGGGGCCTGCGACTTTCGTCACCAAGACATCGCCCGGCGCGACGCGAGCGAGCTCGCATTCGCAGTTAACTATGCACGCGCGTCCTGTTCCCCAGCCTACGCCTGCCGGATGGCCATTGAGCCCCGGATGGCGCAGCCATATTTCGTCGGGGATTTGCGCCGGCCCCACGTGCAGCGGCCGCGCCTGGAGCAGCTTGAATCCGGCATCGTCCTGCGCCCACTCGATTTCCACCGGCACGCCCATGATGTCCTCGACCTGCCGCAACAACCGACCCAGCAGGACGGCCTGAGCCGTATCGAGGCAGGGTTTGGACGAACGCGGGCGGGAAATGGGATGCGTGCCGTGCGCGCAACCGACGCGATGGAATATCCGGCCCGCCACGGTGCCGCGGAGCACGCCGTCGCGGCTCAAGACGATGCGATCCGGCACGACTTCGCCCTGGGCGATCGCCGACCCGAGGCCCCATGTTGCGTTCAGAACCATGTCACCATCTGCCGTGCGGCTCAAGCCGCCGCCGGAAACCCGCGCCGAGACGAGCGGCTGCACGAGGACCGCCATCGCCGTGTCCGCGGGACTTCCATCGTGCGTTGCCATGTAGCGCAACACGCGCGTCGACCAGAGTGCCGCCCAGCAGGAACGCACGGCGGTGATGAAATCGGTCTCATCCTCCAGGCCGAGGTAGCTTTCGAACTGCCCGGCGAAGCTCGATCCGAAACGGTCCTCGACCAGCGCCGACGAACGCACCACCATAGGTGCACCCGTCGCTACGACCAGCGCTCGCCGCGCCTCGAGAAGCGGATCGAGGACTTGCGGCACGATCGGTGCATCGAGAAGGCCAAGCTTCATCGCGAGGGCGGCGCGGCGCGCCGTCGCAGTTTCCACGGCGTTCACATCGCGCGCGGACTCTTCCAGGCCCGCTGCGGCAATTTGAATGCGATACGCCTCGGCGTCGACGCAAAAGCCGTCGGGAATGGGCAAGCCCGCGCGACCGAGGCGCGCGAGATTTGCCGCCTTGGGACCGAAGCGGTTGGCATCGGTCGCGTCGGCAGCGGTGAGTGGAACGATCAGTCGCTGCATGCGGCGCTCGCAACCCTAGATCGTCGCCCCGGCGCAGGCCGGGGCCCAAGTTTCGTCATACGATTTGGTTGCAACGTCAAATTGGATCCCGGCCGCAGCCTGCCCCGGAGTGCTTGAGTCCGGGGCCGGGATGACGAATTACTCACGCCGCGCTCACGATTTCCCATAGCTCGAATAGCCCGGCATCGGATCTACGACGGTGATCTGCTCGACCGGGAAATTGGAGATGATTTCGATACGGTCCTTGTGCACGATCAGCATTTCCTCGATACGTACGCCCCATTCGTGCATCTTGCCGTGCTGCGTCTCGAGCGCGAATACCATCCCCTCCTTGATCTCGACCGGGTGATCGAGCGACCAGATGCGGGAGATCACCGGCGGGTCGTACTGCGCCAGTCCCAGTCCGTGACCCCACAGATTGGCGGCCGCCTGGTCTTCTTCCTCGTAGCCCCAGGCTTCCTTCGCCGACGGCCATTGCATCGCGATCTCGCGCGTGGTCGTGCCGACCTTCACGGCCTTGATCGAATCGTAGAGCCACTTGAGCGCCGTGGCGTAATAGTCCTTCTGTTCCTGCGTTGGCTCCTTGCCCACGCAATACGTGCGGTAGTAGCACGACTTGTAGCCGTTCCAGGTGAGCGCGGCCAAGTCCATGAACACGATATCGCCCGGCTTGATGATCCTGTCGGAGAAATTGCGCCAGTTGGGCCAGGTATTGAGTCCCGAGGAGACAATGACGTCCTCCACGTCCTCCATGCCCGGGATCGAGTAGAGAAACTCCATGATGTGCGCCGTCACTTTGTTCTCGGTCAGGCCGGGCTTCAAGAATTTCATGCATTCCCAGTGCGCGGCGTCGCCGATCGCGCCGACCATGCGCATGCACTCCTGCTCGTCGACGTTCTTGACCGCGCGCGCCTCCATCATCGGCGTCATGCCGTCGACCCAGTCGATCTTCGCGTCCTTGAAGACGTGGATGATGTTGATATCGACGAAGTCCACGCCGAGCTTCATGCCGGAAACGCCGCTTTTCTTCATTTCCTTCACGATGGCGTTGGTGAACTTCGTGACCTGCTGCAGCGAAGCCGCGCCGGCCGCGCCCTTGATCCATGCATACGACCAGCGGATATTCTCTTTGGGAATCCAGGGAGAGTGGCGAGCGATATGAGCGCCGAGGTCGCCCTGCTCGAACAGGACCGGAGGGTCGTCGCCGCAAAGCAGCGCGTAGCGCAAACCGGGCTTGAGCCGGTTCCAGCCGGGGGTCAGCGTGCTCGTCACATAGCGGACATTCTCGTCGTACATGAGGAGCATTGCGCCGAGCCCGTGCGCTTTCATTCGCTCCCGCGCCCGGTCCAGCCGGTAATTGCGCAGTCGATCCCAATTGACGCGCTGCTGCCAATCCAAGCCCACCATGCCGAAATTTGCCATCGTGCCTCCTGCGGTTTAATCGATCGTCGCGCCGGATTCCTTTGCCACTTTGCCCCAACGTATGGTTTCGGCGCCGACAAAGGACATGAAGTCTTCGGGAGTCTTGCTGGTGACCACGTTGACTCCGCCACCGGCAAAGCGTTGCCTGATCTCCGGCGAGTCCAAGGTCGCGAGCAACGCCGCATGGAGCTTTTCCACGATCGGTCGCGGCGTCCCCGCAGGAACGAACACGCCCTGCCACGAGCTGCTGATCATTTCGGGATATCCCGCTTCCGCCATCGTCGGCACCTGCGGCAGCGCGTCGATCCGTTTGGCAGTCGAGATACCGAGCGCCTTCAGTTTCCCCGCCTGGATGAAGCTGATCGCCGATGACAGGGTGACGAACATGACCTGCGTTTCGCCGCCGAGCAGGCCGACGACCGCCGGGCCGGCGCCTCCTTTGTAGGGGATGTGCACGATTTTCAGGTTGGCGAGCTTCATGAAATGCTCCATCTCCAGCCGGTTCAGCGTGCTCGATCCGGGTGAGCCGAAGTTGAGCTCGCCGGGCTTCGCTTTCGCGAGCGCCACGAATTCGGCAACGCTGCTGGCCGGGACGCCCGGATTGGCGACAAGGATGCTCGGCACATCCGCGACCTCGGTGATCGGTATGAAATCCTTTTGCGGGTTGATCGAGAGGCTCGCAAAGATCGCGGGATTGATTGCGATCGTGCCGATGTTGCCGAGGTAGATCGTGTAACCGTCGGCGGGCGCCTTGGCGGCGAGCTCCATGCCGATATTGCCCGAGGCGCCGGGCCGGTTGTCGACGACGATCTGCTGCCCGAGGAGCTCGGAGAGCTTCGGAGAAATGATCCGCGCGACGAAATCCGAGGCGCCGCCCGGAGCGAAGGGAACGATCATCCGGACCGGCCGATTCGGGTAGCTGGCCTGCCCGAATGCAAGCGCGGGACACAACGCGAGCACCAGCGCCAGCAAAGCGGCCTGCGTCAGCTTGCTCATGATTCCTCCGTCTGGCCCTGGATGAAGCACATCCCAGCATTAGTTGTCGTCGCCCCGGCGGAGGCCGGGGCCCAAGCTGTTAACGCTCGCAACGCCGTGTCCAACTTGGATCCCGGCCTTCGCCGGGATGACGGATTCGTACGCCTATTTCGCGGCCCGCAATCCACGCCGCGCCCCTTCGTCGCTCGCGCCGAGCGGAAGCGCGAGCGCGCGCTTGAGTCGCGCCGACAGATCGAACGCCTTGGTCAGCATCAAACGGTCGTGCGCCTCCGCCGCCGTCGCGTGCTGCGTCGGCAGGCCCATCGCGAGCCGATTCAGCCATTGCTCGGTCTCCTCGCGCATCGGGCCGCGCAACTCACCGAGGGCGATGTCGCCCGGAGGATAGCTGCCGAGAAAATCGACGCGCCGGCCCGCGTCGGGTGCGTACCCCTCACCCTGCGAGATGCTCGTCGCAAGCACGATATCGCGGTGGGTGTCGTCGATCGTGAGCACGCCTTCGGTGCCGACAATGCCGACGTCGAGGCTGTACACGGCGGCGGGCCAGACAACGGGCAATGCCCACGATATGGACGCGTGGTAGAGGCTTCCATCCTCGAACGTGATCGTCCCGGCGGTGGCGTCAATGCCCTTGCAAATCGGGCCCAGCGCTTTGTCGATCGAGCGTGCGTAGATCTCGACGGGCCGTTTCGCCTCCATCATCCACATGACGATATCGAGTGCATGCGTGCCCGAGATGACCATCGGCGAGATCTGTGCCGGATCCTCTGTGCGCCGGTAATTGTCGAGCGCGACGAGCCGGTTGATGAAGGTCCGCGACGTTACCAGCGTCACCTCGCCGAGCTGGCCGGTCCGGACTTTTTCCTTCGCCGCAAGCCAGCGCCGGCGGAACCGCTGCGTATACCCGACCACCGCATCGACGCCGGACTTCTGGATTGCCTTCAGGACGCGCTCCGACTCGGCGAGCTCGGTCGCGAGCGGCTTCTCGATGAGGAGCGACAGCCCGCGCTCGACGGCGGCAAGAACAGGATCGACATGCAAATGCTCGTCGGTCGCGATGATCGCCGCCGTGACCTCGGGTCGGGCGAGCAGCTCCCGATAGTCGGTAGTCACGAAATCGGCGCCGATCTTTCCGGCGATCTGCTGCGCACGTTCCTGCTTGATCTCCGCCAAGCCGATGAAGTCGACCTGCGGGTGCCGTGCGGCGACTTCGCCGCGGAACAATCCGACGCGGCCGCCGCCGACGATGGCGAGCCCGATGCGCCTGGCGTTTTTCTTCGCCATGGTGACGGCTTAGGCGACCGCGCGGACCTTCTTTGCTTCGGCCAGCGGCAGCGAGACCGGCTCGTTCCTTTCAGCCGACAAGTCCGCCGCGATGTAGACCTCCATCACCATCCGCGCGTGCTCCGGCGTCACCAGCACCGGCCGATCCAATGCGACGGCTTCCAGAAAGTGGATCGTTTCGGCGGCCATCGGGCCGGCGTAGGTATGCTCTACCGCTTCTCCCGGCATCGTCGACATGGGCAAGACCATGCCCTTGTCCATCGTGTTCAACACGACATCGCGATGGCTGTCGTCGACCATGACCGCGCCCTCGGTTCCGACAAATTCGATCCAGGTCGTCGAGAAATTGGGATATCCCGCCGGCAGCGTCCATCCCGCGCCGATCACGAAGGCGACGCCGCTGTCCATCGTCACCGTGATCCATTGCGTGTCGGGGATCGGCGCTCTGCTCGTCTCCTGCATGGTGCCGAAGTTGTTCTGCGAATAGACTCGCACCGGCTTGGCCGGCTCCAGGCACCACAGCACGAAATCCAGGTCGTGTGTGGCTTCCATCGCGGCCGGGGACAGCTTGATGCGGCCGCTGATTTTCTTGCCCAGGTTGCGGGTGATGTGGCGGCTCACCAGCGCGCTCACCGGCCGGCCGATCGATCCATCGCGGATCGCTTTCCTGACGTAGGCGAACTTGGGATTAAACCGCTGCGAGTAGCCGATGGTGAACTTGAGCTTCCGCTCGCGCGCCGCGGTGACGAGCTCGTCGGCTTCGGCAAGCGTCAGCGCAAGCGGCTTTTCCAGGAATACGTGCTTGCCGGCGGCGAGGCAATCGCGCGCCATCGGGTAATGCGTAGTCTCCGGCGTGGCTGAAATGTACAGCGCCTCGATCTCGGTGTTGGCGACGAGCTCCTGATAGTCGGTCGCTGCGCTGCAAGCGCCGGTCGCGCCAGCCACTTCGGCGAGGCGCTCGGGGCAGATCTCCGCCAGGTGCAGGCTCTTAACCAGCGGGCTCGCCGCGCAGGTCTGCGCGCGGATGCCACCGCACCAGCCCGTGCCGATGATGCCGACGCCGATCTGCTTCATCGCGCAAATCTCCTCTCGACCATGGGCCGGCACCGCCGTAAGGCTCTTGCCGGCATGCCGCCAACCCCCATGCCTGCTTATTAGAACACTGCGGATTGCGCGGCACCAATCGCGATTTGCTATGCTAGGCATAATATATCGGCATGTGTCGAGGACCGCGGCCAGACCTGCACGCTGCTAGCTTGGCGAGACGAAGCGAGCATCTCCGGTGATGCATGCAATTTTGTTATCGTTGAGTCATACGAACCTCGACCGCCATCTCGTCCATGGAACTGCGCAGCATCCACTATTTCGTGCAGATCGCCGATGAGGGAAGCATCACGCGCACCGCCGACAAGATCGGGATCGCCCAGCCCGCTCTGACCAGGCATATCAAGCAACTCGAGGCGGAGCTCGGCACCCAACTTCTCACACGTCTGCCGCGAGGCGTCCGGCTGACGACCTCAGGGCGGGATTTCCTGGAGCATGCCCGCGCGATCATGCTCGAAGTGTCACGGGCCAGCGAACACGTTCGCGGCAAAATCCAGGCGCCCCGCGGAACCGTCGTGATGGGCACCTCGCCGACGCTTGCGCCATTGCTGCTGCCGGGCTGCGTGGCGCAGGCGCGGCAGCAATGCCCGACCGTCACCCTGAAAGTCGTGGAGGGTTTCAGCCCGCAGCTTCTGGACGCGCTGCTGACGGGCCGACTCGACCTTGCGGTCATGACCAATCCGCCGCGCACGACGGCGCTCGCCTTGACCCCGCTATGTTCCGAACCCTTGGTCGTGCTTTCGCCGCCGGGAACGCGCGGCACGCGGCACGCGTTTTCGCTGGTCGAGCTTTGCGCTACGCCGGTCATCGTGACGGTCGGCTTGCGGACGCTGGTCGAGCAGCAGCTTGCCGCCTTCGGCGTCGCGTTGCGCGTCGAGGCGGAAGTCGATTCCGTCGAAGCGATACGGCGCCTGCTGATTTCCGGCATCGGCATGACCATCATGCCCGTGTCTGCTTTTCACGACGAGATCCGCGCCGGACAATTGGCTGCGTATCCGGTCGAAGACGCCAATCTGCACCGGATACTCATCCTCGCGCGTCCGGTTGCCGAAGCACGGTCGGCGGCCATCGACGAAATAGAGCATATCGTGCGCGCCGAGATGGCGGGCTTGCTCCGGGCAGGCATCTTCAGGATGCCTGCGCGAGACTCGGTCGCTTCCAGCGGGCGGCCTGCTTTGGCGATGACGAGAAACTCGAAGCGCCGCGCCCGCCGCCGCGCGTCCGCCGCCAGAAGATAGGCGACGATTGCGGGCAATGGTGGAGCTCGTAGGGCCGAATTCATTCGGCCGCGGCGTGCCATACTTCGGCGCGTGCGAATAAATTCGCAGGAAAAACCGGACGCATGCCGAGGATTTCCGCAACGAGGTCTGATCGATGAGCGGCGTCAAAGCCGAGCGTTTCACCTTCCGGGTCAACGGCACCGAACACACGCTCGACGCGGATGGCGCGACGCCGCTGCTCGACGTGCTGCGCAACAGCCTGAGGCTCAAGGGCACGCGTTTCGGCTGCGGCGCCGAGCAATGCGGCGCCTGTTTCGTGCTGGTCGACGGTTATGCGGTCGCAGCGTGCAAGACGCCGCTGTGGGCGGTGGAGAGGAAATCGGTGACGACGGTCGAGGGCCTGGGCCGTCCCGAGGCGCCGCATCCATTGCAGCAGGCGTTCATCGCCGACCAGGCGGCGCAATGCGGCTACTGCACATCAGGGATGCTGATCAGCGCCCTCGCGTTGCTCGAGCGCACGCCGCGACCCAGCGAAGCCGAGGTGAAGCAGGCGCTCGACCGCAATCTCTGCCGCTGCGGCAGCTATAACCGGATCGTGCGCGCGGTGCTGCGCGTAGCGGGAGGATCGGCGACATGAGCGGCGTTGCTGCGGGCTCGCCGCTGCCCGGAAGCCTCCGCGGGAATCGACGACTCGCGCAATGGCTCAAGTTCCGCGGCGAGGGTTTTGTCGAAATTTTTTCGGGCAAAGTCGAGATTGGGCAGGGCATCCTGACTGCGCTTGCACAGATCGCCGCGGAAGAGCTCGACGTTTCGCTCGCGCAGCTGCGGATGGTGCCGGCGTCGACCGCGATGAGTCCCGACGAAGCGATGACTTCAGGTAGCCTGTCGGTGCAGGAGTCGGGCACCGCGCTGCGCCATGCCTGTGCCGAAGCCCGGGCGATCTATCTCTCCGCCGCCGCGGCGCGGCTCGGCGAACCCGTCGAGGCCCTCACGGTTGCCGACGGTGAGATTGCGAGCGCGAGCGGCGCACGGACGAGCTATTGGGCGCTCGCCGCCGGCGATCTGCTCGACCGCGATGCGACTGGACAGGTGGCCCCCAAGCCGACGAACGCCCACCGCGTCGTCGGCGCCGCCATTGCACGCCTCGATCTGCCGGACAAGATTTTCGGCGAGCCGTGCTTCATTCACGATCTGGAGCTGCCGCAGATGCTGCACGGCCGGGCGCTGCGGCCGCCCTCTCCGGATGCGACGCTGATCGACCTCGACGAGTCTCAAGTCCGCGGGCTGCCGGGTGTCGTCGCCGTCATCCGCGACGGTTCGCTCATCGGCGTGCTATCGGAAAGCGAAGCCGGCGCCGACGCCGGCTTGCACAAGCTCGCTGTCGGCGCGACCTGGCGCCAAGGCGCGAGCCTTCCCGACGAAACATCGTTGGCGACGTGGCTCAAGGCGCAGGACGCGGAGATCAGCATCGTCGACAGCAAATTCGCGCCGGCAACGCGACCGGCCGCGCGGACGTTGAAGGCGAGCTATACGCGCCCATATCTCGCGCATGGCTCGATCGGGCCCTCCTGCGCGCTGGCGCAGTGGCACGATTCCGGTTTGCGCGTATGGACGCACAGCCAGGGGATTTTCAGTCTGCGCAGGGATCTCGCGCTGGCGCTGGGTCTCGCCGAAGATAAGATCGTCGGCGTGCACGTGCAAGGCGCCGGCTGCTACGGACACAACGGCGCCGACGACGTCGCATTTGACGCGGCGTGGCTCGCGCGAGCCGCCGGTGGGCGTCCGGTGCGCGTGCAGTGGTCGCGCGCAGACGAGCTCGCGTGGGCCCCGTTCGGCCCGGCGATGTTGATTGAGCTCGAAGCCGATCTAGACTCTGCCGGCGTCATCGCAGCGTGGCGACATACCATCTGGAGCAACGGCCACACCTCGCGTCCCGGAGGCGCGAAAACGCCGGCGCTGCTGGGCGCCTGGCACCTCGGCAAGTCTTTCGCGCGGTTGCCGGCGGCGAACCCGTCCGCCGCCCGCGGCGGAGGCGCCGAGCGCAACTCGATTCCGCTCTACGAATTTCCCGCATGGCAGATCCTCAATCATCACGTCATGGCGATGCCGCTGCGGACTTCCGCGTTGCGCTCGCTCGGCGCTTACGCGAATGTGTTCGCGATCGAATCGTTCATCGACGAGCTGGCGGCCAGCGTCGGCGCGGACCCGGTCGCATTCCGGCTTCGCTATCTCAACGATCCGCGAGCCCGGACAGTTATCGAGCGCGCGGCCGCGAAGGCCGGATGGGGCAACCGGAAAAAACGCGAGGGCTTCGGCCGAGGCATCGGCTTCGCGCGATACAAGAACACCGGCGCTTATTGCGCCGTGGTCGCGGAGATCGAAGCGCAAGCGGAGATCCGCGTCCACCGGCTGGTGATCGCGGTCGACGTCGGCCTGGTCATCAATCCCGACGGTTTGGCAAACCAGATCGAGGGCGGTGCAATCCAGGCGACGAGTTGGACGCTCAAGGAAGCGGTGCGCTTCGATCGCACGCGGGTGACGAGCGAGACTTGGGAGACTTATCCCATTCTTCGTTGCTCGGAAACACCGGCGGTCGAGGTGGAGATCGTGTCGCGCCCCGATTGTCCGGCGGTGGGAGCGGGCGAAGCGGCACAAGGTCCGACGGCTGCGGCGATCGCGAACGCGGTGTTCGATTCGCTCGGTGTTCGCGTGCGCGACCTGCCGCTGACGGCAGAGCGCATCCAGGCCATCGCTGCGGCGCCGTAGAAGCAACGTCACCTCGCATATTGATCGTTCCTCATGGCCAACAGACGACAGCGTCTTAAGGGGCGGTAATGAGCTATCCGTTTGATGCGACACTGGTGCCGAATGTGCTGAACGACGCGACCTTTCAGAGGACGGGACTCTATATCGGGAGCTTCAACGGGCTTTTTTATTGTGTAGTGGACTCCGCCGAGGTTAAGTACGCCGAGGTTAAGTAATTGAAAAAGCAAGGTCATCCCATCGTGCAGTATCGGGCCGGCTTCGTCACAACATCGAGGACCGGTAGAATTGCCGGCATGAATGCAGCGACCTTGCTCATCCCCTCTTTTTCGGTGGTCGACCAAGAGATATCCGGGACCGGAACCGGCGACGGTCGTCGCGTGAAAAGGGATTGGGCGGATTGAAGATGAGCGGCACGTCGATCTTCGGTCATTTAACCCAGTACAGGACGCGATTTCGCACCAGCGGCTCGTCGTACAGACCGACCGGCGAGGAACCGCCGCTGCGATCGGAGCTGTTCAGCGCGGCTCAGTTGGAGCAGTACGGCAAGACTCTCGCGGCTGCGCACAAGCTGACGCGGCGACGGGCGAAGGATCAGCTCCTGACGCGGCTGGCCGCCAACGAAAGCGCGCTGATCGGCGTCTGCAATCGGTTGACGGCCACGGTATCGCCGAACGACCGCATCACTCCGGCCGGCGAATGGCTGCTCGACAACTTCCACCTGATCGAAGAGCAGATCGGCACGGCCAAGAGGCATTTTCCGCGTGGCTACAGCCGGGAGTTGCCGCGCCTCGCAGTCGGTCCGTCGAAGGGGCTGCCGCGCGTTTACGACATCGCTCTCGAGACGATCGCGCACGCCGATGGCCGGGTCGACGCCGAAAGTCTCAGCCGTTTCGTGGCCGCCTACCAGACAGTTGTCGCTCTCCAGTTGGGCGAGCTATGGGCCATTCCGATCATGCTCCGGCTCGCCCTGATCGAGAACCTCCGCCGCGTCGGAGTGCGACTGGCGACCGGCAGGGCAGAGCGCGACCTGGCCAACGCCTGGGCCGATCAGATGATGGAGACCGCCGAAAAGGATCCCAAAAACCTGATCCTCGTGATTGCCGACATGGCGCGATCGACGCCCCCGATGGGAAGCGCGTTCGTCGCGGAGTTTGCGCGCCGACTGCAGGGGCAGAGTCCCGCGCTCGCCCTGGCGTTGACATGGATCGAACAGCAGCTCGCGGAATCGCATCTGACGATCGAACAATTGGTCCAGTCGGAAAACCAGCAACAGGCTGCAGACCAGGTTTCGATCAGCAATAGTATCGGCAGTCTTCGCTTCCTCAGCGCGATCGATTGGCGCGAGTTCGTGGAGACGATGAGCGCGGTCGAAACCGTACTGCGCCAGGATCCGAGCCGGATTTATGGCGCCATGGAGTTTGCCACCCGCGACCGCTACCGTCACGCGACTGAGCGCGTCGCCAAAGAGGGCCGGCTGTCCCAAGCGGAGGTAGCCGCAAAGGCGATCGAGTTGGCGCGCGCGAGCGCGGCCGGCAAGGGCAGCGACGATCGATCGGCGCACGTCGGCTTCTACCTGATCGATAACGGGCTTCCAGAGCTGGAACGCGCGGCCGGTGTCGAAGTGTCCGTTTTCGCGACTCTGCGAAAAATCGGAGGAAGGTTCTCGCTGCCTCTGTACCTCGGTGCGATTGCGCTGTTCTCGGGCATATTGACTGCGGGCCTCGCCGCAAATGCTCATGTCGCCGGTGCAAGCTGGGAGCTCCTGACGCTGATCGTCCTGCTTTCCCTGTTCGCTGCGAGTCAGTTGGCTGTGGCGACGGTGAACTGGCTGGTGACTTTGCTGGTGACGCCGCACTCACTGCCGCGAATGGATTTCTCCGCGGGCATTGCGCGGGAATCACGGACCCTGGTGGTGGTTCCGACGATGCTCACCAGCGCTCGTGACGTGGAGGCGCTGGTCGAAGCGCTCGAAGTCCGGTTCCTTGCCAATCGCGATCCGCATCTTCACTTCGGCTTGCTCACCGATTTTGCGGATGCGCGTGAGGAATCGTTGCCCACCGATGAGGCGTTGCTGCGGCTGGCCGAGACGAGAATCAGCGAGCTGAATCGAACATATGCACGTGAGGACCGGCATGGATCGGCGAGCGAACGCGCGAACGTAGCTCACAGCGATGCGGACCATGCTGCCAACGGCGACGTGTTTTTCCTTTTTCACCGCCCTCGACGCTGGAGCCCGCAGGAACGGATGTGGATGGGCTACGAACGCAAGCGCGGCAAGCTTGGCGATCTGAACGCGCTGTTACGCGGCGGCCACCGCGAAGGTTTTTCTCTCATCGTCGGCTCGACGGCCATTCTGTCGCAGGTGAAGTACGTCATCACCCTCGACACGGACACCCAACTGCCGCGTGACTCCGCGCGGCAGTTTGTCGGTGCCATGGCGCATCCATTGAATCGGGCTTGCTTTGATGAAACCGGAACGCGCGCGGCCAGGGACATCGTGACAGTTGGGTACGGCATCCTGCAGCCCCGCGTGTCCGCGAGCTTGCCCGGCACGAGCCGGTCGCTCTATGCGCGCCTGTTCGGAGGTGATCCAGGCCTCGACCCTTACACACGGACTGTGTCGGACGTCTACCAGGACGTATTTGGCGAAGGCTCGTTCTTCGGCAAGGGGATCTACGACGTCGACGCATTCGAGCGGACGCTCAAAGGGCGCTTCGGCGAAAACCGAATTCTGAGCCACGACCTCCTGGAAGGATGCTACGCCCGCTCCGGACTGATCAGCGACGCGGAACTCTACGAAGAGTTCCCCGCGCGGTACAGCGCGGACGTGGCTCGACGGCATCGCTGGATACGCGGCGACTGGCAGCTTGTGGGTTGGCTGCGGCGGCGAGTGCGAGGAAAAGAGGGGCGACGCGAACCCAACCCGCTTTCCTGGTTGTCGCAGTGGAAACTCTTCGACAACCTGCGGCGGAGCCTCGTCCCTGCCGCGATGACATCGCTGCTGCTGCTCGGCTGGACAGTTTTATCGCCCGCGTGGTTCTGGACCGCGGCAGTGGTCGGAATCATCCTGTTGCCCTCCCTCGGTGCAGCGCTTGCCGATCTGCTGGACCAGCCTGTCGAGGTCGCGTTCAGACAGCATCTCGTTGCCGTTGAACGCTCTGCGCTGCGGCATTTCGCGCAGGCTTTGTTTGCGCTGGCCTGTCTTCCCTATGAGGCATTCTTCTGCCTCGATGCGATCGTGCGCACGCTGTGGCGGATGCTGGTCACGCAGCGTCGCTTGCTCGAATGGAATACTTCGAGTGAGGTGGAGCGCCAGTTGGAAGAAGGCAACCACACATACCTGCTTGCATGGTTCCGCTCCATGTGGGTCGGCCCGGCAATCGCCGCGATCATGTGGGTCGGCCTGTCCGCAGCCAAACCCACGGCGTTGGCGATCGCCGGCCCGATCCTGCTGCTTTGGGCGGCCTCGCCCGCGCTTGCCTGGTGGATGAGCCGCCCCCTCGCGCGGCGAAGCGCGAAGTTGACGCTTGAGCAGACACACTTCCTGCGCAAGCTTGCACGCCGGACCTGGGCGTATTTCGAAACGTATGTGGGTCCGGACGACCATTGGCTGCCACCCGACAACGTGCAAGAGCAACCGACGGTCACGATCGCGCGTCGCACCTCGCCGACCAACATGGGGCTCGCACTGCTCGCCAACCTGACGGCGCACGACTTTGGGTATCTCTCGACCGGGCAACTCATTCTGCGCACGACGAACGCATTGGGCACGATGGAATCGCTGGAGCGGTATCGGGGCCATTTCTACAACTGGTACGACACGCAAACGCTGGCGCCGCTCGTTCCGGCCTACGTTTCGACGGTGGACAGCGGGAACCTCGCGGCCAATCTGCTGACCCTGCGGCCCGGTCTTGCTGCGCTTTCTGACGCGCCGATCCTCAGCCCGCGATGGCTCAACGGCGTGAGCGATACCTTCGCGCTTGTGCAGGACACCGTCGGCGATGACGCGCCGGTCGTTGCGCAATTCGGGAAGACGCTGGAATCGGTGTTCGTTGCGCGCCCCGGGGCACTGGCTGCCGCTTGGGTCCAGATCAACCGGCTGGCAACGAGCGCTGCGGATTTGGCTGCGAGACTGGCCTCCAATGCGGATATCGGCGCCGAAAGCGAGGCCACCGGCTGGTCACAGGCACTCGCGCGGCAATGCGCGGAGCTGCGCGATGAATTGCTCCTTCTCGCTCCGTGGTTATCGTCGCCGTCGTATTCCGAGACCACTCCAAAATTTCTCGGCCTCACCGGCATACCGACGCTGCGCGAAATCGCGGCATTCGACACGAACTCGTTGTCGATCGGCGAACGCAGAGGCGACAACGAAGCCACCGTGCAAGGGACGGACGGGCCCGCCCCGATTCGGGAGCTCGTCACGCAGGGTGCAAGCCACGCACGGGCAAGAATGGCTGCCCTCGACCAACTCGCGCTGCAGGCGAGTGCGCTGGCGACAATGGACTATGACTTCCTGTTCGACAAGGTGCGACGTCAGTTGGTGATCGGCTACAACGTCGGCGAACGCCGCTGCGACTCGAGCTACTACGATTTGCTCGCTTCCGAAGCGCGATTGTGCAATTTCATCGCTATTGCGCAGGGCGAGCTGCCGCAGGAAAGCTGGTTCGCCCTGGGGCGTCTGCTCACCACCGCGGGCGGGGAGCCGGTTCTGCTGTCGTGGGGCGGCTCGATGTTCGAGTACCTCATGCCGCTACTGGTGATGCCGACCTACGAAAATACATTGCTCGATCAGACCTATGCCGCGGCGGTGGAGCGGCAAATCGAGTATGGACGGGAACGCGGCGTGCCGTGGGGCAACTCGGAATGCGGTTACAACACCGTCGACGTACGTCTCAATTATCAGTATCGCGCCTTCGGTGTGCCCGGCCTGGGGCTGAAACGCGGACTGGGGGACGATCTGGTCGTGGCGCCGTACGCGTCGGCGCTTGCGTTGATGGTGGCGCCCGAAGCCGCGTGCCTCAACTTGCAACGGCTTGCCGCGGATGGGCTGGCCGGCAGATTCGGCTTGTTCGAAGCCATCGACTACACGCCGTCGCGGCAACGCCGCGGCGAGTCGAGCGCGGTCGTACGGTCGTTCATGGCTCATCACCAGGGTATGAGCCTGCTTGCCTTCGCCTATCTGCTGCTGGGACGACCGATGCAAAAGCGGTTCGAGTCGGACCCGCTCCTTCAAGCTACCCTGCTGCTGCTCCAGGAACGCATTCCCAGAGCCACGGCGTTTTATGCGAATGCGCCGGACCTTTCGGAGCTCCGCGTGGCCGCCAGCAGCCCGGAGATGCCGGTGCGCGTGCTCGCGAGCCCCGACACCGCGATCCCGGAAGTGCAGCTGCTGTCGAACGGGCGCTACCACGTGATGGTCACGAACGCCGGGGGTGGAAGCAGCCGCTGGAAAGACTTGGCGGTCACGCGCTGGCGTGAAGACATCACCTGCGATGATTGGGGAACGTTCTGTTATCTGCGCGACGTGGCAAGCGGTGAGTTCTGGTCGACCGCGCATCAGCCTACGCTCAAGCGAGCGGAACATTACGAAGCCATCTTTTCCGAGGGACGCGCGGAGTTTCGCCGCAGAGACTTCGATCTGGAGACGCATACCGAGATTGTGGTTTCGCCCGAGGACGACATCGAGCTCCGCCGCGTCCACATCATCAATCGGTCCCGGACCCGCCGGATCATCGACGTCACGAGTTATGCGGAAGTCGTTCTCGCGCCCGCGGCTGCGGATGCGCTGCATCCTGCCTTCAGCAACCTGTTCGTGCAAACCGAAATCATCCATAGCCAGCAGGCTATTCTCTGCACCCGCCGGCCTCGCTCCGTCAACGAGCACGTGCCGTGGATGTTTCACTTGATGACGGTACACGGCGGAGGCACGGGAGACGTCTCGTTCGAGACAGACAGGATGCGGTTTATCGGCCGCGGCGGCTCGGTCGCCGCTCCGGCCGCGATGATCGATCCCGGAGCTCTATCGAACACCGACGGTTCGGTGTTGGATCCGATCGCCGCGATCCGCCATCGCTTGATGCTCGACGCCGGCGCTTCGGCAACGATCGACATGGTTTCAGGCATCGGCGAGACCCGAGGGGCGACGTTGAGTTTGGTCGAAAAATATCAGGATCACCGTCTCACCGATCGCGTCTTCGAGCTGACCTGGACACACAGCCAGGTGGTGCTGCGGCAGCTCAATACCACCGAGGCGGATTCGCAACTCTACAGCCGCCTCGCCAGCTCGGTGATTTACGCCAACGCGTCGCTGCGTGCGGCCGCGAGCGTTCTCGTCAGGAACCGCCGCGGCCAATCCGGGCTCTGGGGATACGCGATTTCCGGCGACCTGCCGATCGTATTGCTGCAGATTGCCGATATCGCCAACTTCGACCTCGTGCGCCAGCTCGTGCAGGCGCATGCCTACTGGCGTCTCAAGGGACTGGCCGTGGACCTCGTGATCTGGAACGAGGATCACGACGTGTACCGGCAGCGACTCCAGGAGCAGATCATGGGGCTGATCGCTGCGGGTGTCGAAGCGCATGTTGTCGATCGCCCCGGAGGCATTTTCGTGCGGATCGCCGAGCAGATTTCGTTCGAGGATCGCATTCTCATCCAATCGGTCGCCCGCGCGATCATCACCGACAGCCGCGGGACGCTCGCGAGCCAGATCAACCGACGCGTGCCCGCGGAAGTGCGAATTCCACGCCTGGTACCAACGCGCACTCATCGGCCCGACAGGCCGAGCGTTGCCGAATTGCCGCGCGAGGCTTCGATCCTCTTCAACGGGATAGGAGGGTTCACGCCTGACGGGCGCGAATACGTCATCGCCCCGGCGGCAGGACAGGCGACGCCGGTTCCCTGGGTGAATGTTCTTGCGAACCCCCACTTCGGAACGGTCGTGTCGGAAAGCGGCATGGCCTACACCTGGAGCGAGAACGCGCACCTGTTTCGTCTCACGCCATGGCACAACGATCCGGTGGGTGAGTCGAGCGGAGAAGCGCTGTACCTTCGCGATGAAGAAACCGGCCACTTCTGGTCTCCTACATCACGTGAGCCCCGTGGCGCCGCGCCCTACGTGAGCCGGCACGGATTCGGCTACAGCGTTTTCGAACACATGGAAGATGGCATTCGCTCGGAGCTTACGGTCTTCGTCGCGCTTGATGCGGCGGTCAAGTTTTCCTCATTGAAAGTGACAAACCACTCGGGCCGGCCGCGACGGTTATCGGCGACGGGCTACGTCGAGTGGGTGTTGGGCGATCTTCGCGCGAAATCGGCGATGCACGTGACGACCGAGATCGATTCCAGGAACGCTGCGGTCTACGCACGAAATCCATACAACAACGAGTTCGCGGACTGGGTCGGGTTCTTCGACGTCGATGACGCGACACGGAGCGTGACCGGAGACCGCAGTGAATTTCTCGGTCGCAACGGCACGCTGCGCGATCCGGCGGCCATGTACCGGACGCGCCTTTCGGGCAAGGTGGGTGCCGGGCTGGATCCCTGCGCCGCGATCCAGGTTGCCTTCGACTTGGCGGATGGGCAGGAGCGAGAGGTCATTTTTCGGCTGGGGGCAGCAAGCAACGCCGATGCGGCCGGCCCACTGGTGCAGCGTTTCCGGGGGTCTGCGGCCGCCCATGAAGCCCTTCAAGCGGTGGTCGGGTACTGGCGGCACACGCTGGCTGCCGTGGAGGTGGAAACGCCCGATGTAGCCCTCAACGTACTGACCAATGGCTGGCTCGTGTACCAAACGATGGCCTGCCGCCTGTGGGCGCGCAGCGGGTACTACCAGTCGGGCGGAGCCTACGGTTTCCGCGACCAATTACAGGACGTGATGGCCCTGGTTCACGCCGAACCGAAGCTTGTGCGCGCGCAAATCGCGCTCTGTGCGAGCCGTCAATTCCTGGAAGGCGACGTCCAGCATTGGTGGCATCCGCCGTGGGGGCGCGGCGTGCGGACGCATTGCTCGGACGATTACCTTTGGCTGCCGCTGGCGACAAGCCGCTACGTTCTGATGACCGGCGATATGTCGATTCTCGACGAAACCGCGCAGTTTCTCGAAGGCCGCCCGGTCAATCCGGAGGACGACTCGTACTACGACCTGCCGGGCCGATCCGACGAAAGCGCGAGTGTTTATCAACACTGCGTGAGGGCAATCCTGCATGGTCTCAGGTTCGGCACGCATGGATTGCCGCTGATCGGATCCGGCGACTGGAACGACGGCATGAATCTCGTCGGCAGGCACGGCAGGGGCGAAAGCGTCTGGCTCGCTTTCTTCCTTTGCCAGGTCCTCGGAGAATTCGCCAAAGTGGCGCGTTTGCGTGACGACCCGTCGTTCGCGGACCGTTGCGAGACGGAGGCGATGCAATTGCGCCAACGGATCGAGCAGAACGCCTGGGATGGCGAGTGGTATCTCCGTGCCTACTTCGACGATGGCTCGCCGTTGGGTTCGATGACCAATCCGGAATGCCAAATCGATTCCGTTTCCCAGAGCTGGTCGGTGCTTTCCGGCGCCGGTGATGCCGAGCGCTCGCGCCGGGCTATGAACGCGGTGTATGCGCGTCTCGTTCGGCACGATCACGCGTTGATCCAGCTTCTCGATCCACCTTTCGACACATCCGATCTGGATCCGGGGTACATCCGGGGATACGTTCCGGGAGTGCGAGAAAACGGTGGGCAGTACACGCATGGCGCGATCTGGACGGCGATGGCGTTCGCGGCGCTGGGCGACAGTGCACGCGCATGGGAATTGATGGCGATGATCAATCCGCTGAATCACGCGCGAACGCCGGAAAGCGCGGCGACCTACATGGTGGAACCCTATGTCGCTGCCGCCGACGTCTATGCGCTTGCGCCGCACGCGGGCCGGGGCGGATGGACCTGGTACACGGGCTCGGCCGGCTGGATGTACCGGCTGGTCGTGGAGTCGCTGCTAGGGCTCAGGCTGGAAGTCGATCGCCTTTACTTCACGCCGTGCTTTCCTGCGGCGTGGAAGGAGTTCAAGCTGCACTACCGGTATCGCGAGACCTATTACCACATCACGGTGCGGCGACCGGAGGTGGAAGCCGACGAGGAGATCGATGAGTCGAGCGTAACCATTGATGGCGTAACTCGAGATGACACGTTCATTGCTCTTGTCGACGATCGTCGGGAACACCGGGTCGAGATGCGGATTGCCCGCAGGGATGCCGTTGCGCGAATGAGCATAGGCGGGCGTCGGGCGGCGCACGCCTAGCACTTTGCGGCTCGCAAGGTGACTGGTATAGACTGGCCTCTGCCGCAATGTCAATCGGAAACCGCGCCTCATGCTAGTTCGCTTTTGGGGGACTCGTGGCTCGATCGCCAAGCCCGGCCCGAGCACCGTGCGCTATGGGGGAAATACCTCGTGCGTCGAGCTGCGATCCTCGAGCGGAACGCTCGTGGTGCTCGATTGCGGCACCGGGGCGCATGGCCTCGGCCAAGCGCTGGTCACAAGCGGAGCCTCACCACTTAACGGGCACATCCTGATCGGGCACACGCATTGGGATCACATTCAGGGCTTCCCCTTTTTCGCACCCCTGTTCATTCGCGGGAATGAGTGGCACATCTATGGTCCGCGTGGCGTCGGCTCATCGCTCCGCGAGTCGTTGTCCGGACAGATGCAGTCCTCGTATTTCCCGATCACCCTCAAGGACCTGGGCGCCACGCTGCACTACCATGATCTGGTCGAGGGAACGCTGGAGATCCTCGACATCCACGTCACTACGCAATACCTGCATCATCCCGCTCTGACGCTCGGTTATCGCCTGGAAGCCGACGGCGTGACCGTCGTCTATTCGACGGACCACGAGCCGCACTCGACGCCCCGCGCCGCCGGGAGCGGCGCGCCCCTTGCCGGCCAGGACGTACGGCACGCGCGCTTCCTCTCCGATGCAGACCTCGTCATACATGACGCGCAATATACGGCCGCTGAGTTCTCCGCGAAGAGGGGCTGGGGTCACAGCACCGCTGAATACGCCGTGGAAACTGCGGTTTCGGCACGGGTCCGACGCCTCGCATTGTTCCACCACGATCCGACGCGCAACGATGAGGCCGTCGATCGAATCGTCGCCGGCGCGCGGGATCTCGTCGCGCGGCTTGGTGGCGACATCGAGGTCTTCGCAGCGGCGGAGGGACAGGTTCTCGAACTCAACCGGAGTTCGGCCGTCAGGCCTTTGGTCGAATCACGGGAAGAAACGGCGCGGATGGACCCTGCGTCGCCGCTGTCGCATAGCAGCGTGCTGATGGCTGTTGCCGATCCGCGGGTAGCTCGGATCCTTGGCGATGCCGTCACGGACGACGATCTGCGGCTGGTACAGGTCCAGGATGGGAACGCGATTCCCTCGCTGTTACGGTCCGAACGATTTTCCCTAGTCGTGCTGCAGCACGGGTTGAAGGATTGCGACGTTCTCCAACTTTGCCGTTCCTTGCGTACCGATCCGACTGCAATCGATAAAGACGCACCGATCGTGCTGGTGAGGACCGGAGAAAGCCCCGCCGAGCAGCAAGCCGAGGCCGAAGCGGGCATCACCGACTGGCTGATCTGGCCCTTTTCCGAAGAGTACGCCCGAGCACGCATACGCGCTTGGGTGCTGCGTGAAGCTTGCCGCTGGAGAAGTGCTCCCGTACCGGCAGACGAAGAACGACGCCTCCGGGCACTCCAGCAGACTGGCTTGTTGGACACCGAACCTGAGGAGCGATTCGACCGTTACACACGTATCGCGACGGCGCTGTTCGACGTTCCCATTGCCATGGTGAGCCTGGTCGACAGAGACCGCCAGTGGTACAAGTCGCGCATCGGTACGGACGTTAGCGAGACGGGCCGCGACAGGGCCTTCTGTGCTCATGTCATCCTGGGTGATGACGTGATGCAAGTGCCCGATGCTCTCGTGGATGACCGGTTTGCCGATAATCCACTGGTGACGGGCGAGCCGCGCATACGATTCTACGCGGGCGCGCCGCTCTCACTTGGAGACGGAAGCGCGGTAGGCACGCTGTGCGTGATCGACCACCGGGCACGGAACCTCGACCAGGACCAACTCCGGTTGTTAAGCGACCTGGCGAAGCTGGTCGAGCGCGAGCTCCAGACGAGCCCGTCCGCTCCTATGTCTTGACAGGAAGTCGGTCGCAATTGGCGGCTCGAGGCTGGTTGGGTCGTAAATCGACCATGCCAAGCCATGACGCAAAGCGCCAATCCCTTGCCTTGCCGGCAATCGCCCCAATGTTCTGCACGTTCGCCCGTAAATGTGTCCGAACGGCGGAAGACTCCAAGCATAGACACCGCAATGCTGCGACTCTTTAGCTTCGTTCTGTTGCTGCACCTCTATATAGGATTGCGCCTGCTGCCCGATATGCCATTCGGCACGCCTGGAGTTGCTGCGCTGAGCGTGTGGCTGATCGTCTCGACAAGCTTGACACCGCTCGGACTGCTCGCCCGGCGGATCAAGCGGCAACCGCTTTCGGACCGGCTGGCTTGGGCGGGTTTGCTCGCGATTGGCTCGTTTTCGTCGCTGCTGGTCCTTACTTTCATCCGTGACCTGGTGCTGCTCGTTGGCCATGCCGTGAATGGGTTGTTGCTCGAAGGAGATTTGCTGCAGCGATTCCAGAGTTCGAGCGCGGTCGCAGTGCCGATACTCGCCGGTCTATTTACGTTCGTCGGTCTCATTAACGCCCGCCGGCGGGCCAAGGTGCGATCGGTCATCGTTCCGATCGCGGATTTGCCAGCTCCGCTGCACGGCTTCACCATTGCCCAGATCAGTGACATCCATATCGGGCCGACGATCAAGCGTGAATATGTCGCGGCGATTGTTGACGCTGTGAATCACCTCGACGCGGACATGATTGCCGTAACCGGGGACTTGGTCGATGGCAGCGTCAAGCAACTTTCCGTGCATACGCAACCCCTTTCTCGGCTATCGGCACGTCATGGCACCTTCTTTGTCACCGGAAATCATGAGTACTACTCGGGTGTAAGCGGGTGGGTGACCGAACTGCGCCGGCTCGGATTGCGTGTACTCATGAACGAGCACGTCGTGCTGCGACACAAGGGAGAGGTCATCGTAGTAGCCGGAGTGACCGATTACAACGCGCATCATCACGACCCGGCGCAACAGAGCGATCCCGCCGCCGCAATAGCGGGTGCGCCGACCGATGCGGCGGTGAAGCTGCTACTCGCACATCAGCCACGGTCGGCATTCGCCGCCGAACCGGCCGGCTTCCACCTTCAACTCTCGGGCCATACCCATGGGGGCCAATTCTGGCCGTGGACGTTCTTCGTAAAGCTCCAGCAGCCGTTTACGGCCGGGCTTCGCCGCCTGGGCAGCCTTTGGGTTTATACCAGCCGTGGCACGGGCTATTGGGGACCGCCGCAGCGCCTGGGCGCCCCATCGGAGATCACCCAGCTTCGACTGGTGCCGGCATAGAACTCGCGTTACCTTAGCTCTCACCAATGGCATCGCGGCGCACTACGCCGGCAGCAAGTCTGCGAATTGGCGAGGCTGAAGAACGGAGGATTTCGGCGGCGGGCTTTGCGCCAACGCGTGGTCGCCCGTTACCAGCACGCAATTGACCTCGCTCTGGACAAGAGACCAGAGATGATCGTCCTTGGCGTCCGGCGCCCCGGTTTGTGGCGCCGGCTCGCGAACGATGGCATTGGCAGCGAGCGCTGTCAGCAGGATATCGACCTCTCGTTCAGTTAGCCCGTGCAGTGCCTGAATCTTCTTGCGGAGGAGCACCTCCCGGTACTCCGCGAGAAGCGCCGTGGACAACAGAAATGGGAAGGCGCCTCTGCACATCGCGTCGAGAATCCTGGCAGTGGGGGAATCGGTGCTCCCGGTCAGGAGGCCGGCGACGACGACATTCGTGTCGATGACCGCAGCCGAATACTTCATCGGCGCCGGGCGGCGCGTGTCTCGGCCACGGCGAGTCGCAGGGCCTCAGTTTCGCTGAGCGATGCCCGCGCGCGCGCTTTCGCCACGAGTTGCTCGGCGCTGCGTACGGTCTTGATGCCATAAAAGTCCAAGCTTTCCTCGATCAGCTGCCCGATCGTCTTGCGGCGCTTCACGGCTGCCTCGCGCAGGGCTCGATGACGCTCATCGCTTAAGGTGATAGTTAGCCTCGCCATACTGATGCTTTAGTGAGTTAGCACCAAGACATAATAGCACATCGGATCAGCGGTGCAAGCGTTTCCCCGCAGGCATAGCGTGTTCGCTTTTCAACCCGTCGGGTGGCGTTGGTCGATCGTCAGCGGCAGCGTGAAAGCGAACTTCGAACCCATCCCCACTTGACTCTCTACCCAGATTCTTCCGCCGTGGAGCTCGATGAACTTCCGCGAGATGGCGAGGCCGAGCCCGGTGCCCTCCACCTTTCTTGCCGCCGTCCCGACCTGCCGGAATTCTTCGAACACCGCCTCCTGATCCTCGGGCGCAATGCCCACGCCGGTGTCCGTCACCGAGATCTCGGTCGCGCCGTCGTGCACGTCGGCCACGACGTCGATTCGGCCGCCCTCCGGCGTGAACTTCAAGGCATTGGACAGAAGGTTGAGAAGTACCTGCTTCACTTTTCGTTCGTCGGCGCGAATCATCCCCAGGCGCTCGTCGACCGTGCGCCCGAGCGCTATGCCACGACGTTGCGCCCGCTCGCGGACAAGGATCAAAGTGTTCTCGATCGCGGTCGGCAGGTCGAACTCGGACGGCTCCAGCTCCATCCTTCCCGCCTCGATCTTGGACAGATCGAGGATATCGTTGATAAGGGACAGCAGATGCCGTCCCGACTCCAGGATGTCGGACAGGTATTCCGCTTGCTTGTCGTTGACCTCGCCGAACATCCGCTCCGACAGGACTTCCGAGAAGCCGATAATGGCGTTGAGCGGTGTACGCAGCTCGTGCGACATGTTGGCGAGAAACTCGCTCTTGTGCTGGCTGGCGATTTCGAGCTCCCGGCTCTTGATCTCGATTTCGCGGAAGAGCCGTGCATTCTGGATGGCCAGGGCCGACTGCGTCGCGAAGGTCTTCAGCAGGTCCATCACCTCCGGCGCAAATTCGCCGGCGCTCTTGCGATTCACGGCCAACCCGCCGAGCAGGTGGTCCTCGCGCAGTAACGGCACCGCGAGCAGCGATCGGTAGCCCAAGCGGATCAGGATTTCGCGCACTCGGCTCTGATAGACGCCTTCGTCGACGATGTCGCGGATCTGCACGGGCTCGCCGGTCACAGCCAGCCGCCCGACCGCGCCCTCTCCCTTCTTGATGGCTGTGGCCCGCAATGCCTCGACCAGCTCACCGGGCAGCTTGTCGGTCGCGTGCAGGTAGAATTCTTCACGGGTTTCGTCGTATTCCCAGATCGATCCGCCGTCCATGCCGGCGAGTTGCGTCGCCCGGGAAACGATCGTGTTCAAAACGGTCTCCAGGTCCAGCGTCGAGCTGACCGCCTGTCCGACTTCGCCCAGCGCCTTGAGCTCTCCCACCGACCGCGTGAGCTCGGTGGTTCGCGCCTCCAGCTCCGTGAAGAGCCGTACGTTCTCGATCGCGATCACTGCCTGGTCTGCGAAGGTCTGAAGCAGCGCGATCTGCGTGTCGGGAAACGGCCCGGGTTCGGGCCGGCTGACGCCGATGGCGCCGACGGAGCTGCCTTCTCGCAGCAGGGGCACGGCCAGTACGCTGCGGAATCCGCCGGCGGGCGCAAATTCCTTCAATGCGTATTGCGGGTCTTTGAGCACGTCCGGAATCAAGGCCGCGGCCCCCGTCAGGATCGCCCGGGACGCGGGCAAATCGCGGCCGAGCGGGCGGGGGAAATGTCTGCGTATTTCTTCATCGAGGCCCGGGTTTGCGCTGGCGAAGGCCGCGACATGAAGCAGATTCCCGTCAGTGGTGAAAACGTTTGCTCTGTTGGCACCGCACAGTCTCAAAGCTGCCCCCGCGATCGCATCGAACACCGGCTGTACGTCTCTGGGTGACCGGCTGATAACGCGCAGGATCTCGCTCGTCGCCGTTTGCTGTTCCAGCGCCTCCGTCAAGTCGCGGTTGCGCGCCTCCAGCTCCGTGAACAGCCTCACGTTCTCGATCGCGATCACCGCCTGGTCGGCGAAGGTCTGGAGGAGCGCGATCTGCTTAGCGGGAAACGGCCCGGGTTGGGGCCGGCCGACGGCGATGGCGCCGATCGGGTTGCCGTCTCGTACCAGGGGAACAGCCAGGACGCTGCGGAAGCCCGTGGCGACCGCGACACTTCTCGGCCCAAACTCATGGTCCTCAAGCACGTCCGAAATAGCGACAACGCCGCACGTCAGGACGGCCCTGGTCGCTGCCATGTCGCGGCCGGGTGGCCTTGGGAAAACCTTTCGAATGGCGTCCGCCCCTTCCGGATTCAGATTCGCGACGGCCGCCAAGTGGATCAGCTCGCCGTCGAACGTCATGACGGCCCCGGAGCTCGCGCGGCACAGCTTCAAAGCAGCCGCCGCGATCGTGTCGAACACCGGCTGCACGTCCGTCGGCGATTGGCTTATCACGCGCAGGATATCGCTGGTCGACGTCTGCTGCTCCAGCGCCTCCGTGAGGTCGCGATTGCGGTTCTCCAGCTCGTTGAAAAGCCGCACGTTCTCGATGGCGATCACCGCCTGGTCGGCGAATGTCTTCAGCAACTCGACCTGCGTGTCCGGGAACGAACCGGATTCGGCCCGCCCAACAGCAATCCCACCGATCGCGTGTCCCTCGCGCATCAGCGGAACGGCCAGAACGCTGCGGAAGCCTCCGCTCGTCGAGTGAACTCCAAGTGCGGAGATGTAGTCCTCGTCCTCGAGCACGTCCGGGATCACGACGACGCTTCGTGTCTGGATTGCCCGGAGGACGGTGGTGTCGCGGCTGAGCGGCCGCGGATAGATCTCGCGCATCACTTCCTTGTAGGTCGGATCCAGGTTCACCATGGCCGCCAAATGGACCAGCTCGCCGTCGTAGGTGAACACGTTGGCCGAGGTGGCGCGGCACAGCTTCAACGCTGCCCCCGCGATGGTGTCGAAGACCGGCTGCACATCCGTCGGCGATTGGCTGATCACGCGCAGGATGTCGCTCGTCGCCGTCTGTTGCTCTAGAGCCTCGGTGAGGTCGCGGTTGCGTGTTTCGAGTTCCTTGAAAAGCCGCACGTTCTCGATGGCGATCACCGCCTGGTCGGCGAATGTCTGGAGCAGCGCGATCTGCCTGTCCGAGAAAGGTTTGACCTCGGTCCTAAACAGGACGATCACCCCTAGCGGCACCCCTTCCCGTTGCAGGGGGGTGGCAACCAGTGTACGGTGCCCGAACCGGCGCTGAAGCTCGCGTCCTTCCGGATATTCGTCCTTGCGCTCGGCGGCGAGGTCGTGAACGTGGATGGTGCGACATTCCACTACGCTGCGACCGGCGACGGTGCCCTTCGTCACCGGTATCTCGATCGCCTCGAGGCTTCCTGCGCGGCGCATCAGCACGTCCGCGAACGGGCCGACCGCCGCGGCGCCACGTAGTACCCCTTGGTCCAGGCGCATGATCAAGACATTCGATGCGCCGCAGAACTGTGCGGCAGCACGGACGACCGCGTCGAACACGGGCCGAAGGTCGCCTGGCGAACTGGAAATCGCTTGGAGGATCTGGGCCGTGGCCGTCTGCTGGTCGAGCGCTTCTTTCGTTTCGTTGAACAGGCGCACGTTCTCGATGGCGATCACCGCCTGATCGGCGAAGGTCTCGACCAGCGCGACCTGCCTGTCCGTAAAAGGGCGGACCTCCCGGCGCCACAGCGTGACCACACCGACCAGCGTATCTTGGCGAAGCAGTGGCACCGAAAGTACTGTCTTCACCTTCTCCTTGCGCTGGAATTCCGGAGGTGAGTAGTCGGGGTCGCTAAGCAAATCGGCTACATGGATCGTTTTCCGCTCTAACGCAGCGCGGCGCGTTGTCGTTTCACGGCCGGGGCGGATGCGCGCACGCGCGAGATATTCCGCAAACGCGGGAGATGCATTCTGGTTGGCCACGCTGGTGAGGAGCTCGCCGTCGAATAGCCAGAGCGTGGCGACGCTGGCCCCGCAGAGTCGGATCGCGTTTGCGAGGATCATCCGGAACGCGGGATCCAGGTCGGTTGGCGAGCTACTGATCGCGTGCAGAATCTCGCTTGTCGCTGCCTGTTGCTCCAAGGCCTCCGCCAAGCGCTGCTCAAGCTGCCTCTGAGTAGAAGCGTCAGCCTTCCGCGATTTTCTGGCGACAGGCGGCCTTGCCTCGACCTTGGCCTTTGCGGGTTTTGCACCCTGTCCCATCGGCTCCCCTTGCTTCTCGCAGGCGCTGCGACAGCGCAGCGATCGACAATAGCCTACTCGAAGACGCCCTTCTTAGGCTACTGAACAACCTCATTGTCTCGCAGGAAATATTCCAACGCTGCCCATGCGGACGCTTACTAATTCGAGAAGCCGCGTATAGAGTGTAACGATGGCGAGCGACACCTATTACCGACCTGACCTCGCGTGGGTCCACCACGCCGGCTACTCGCACCATGTCGGGCGAACCTGCGCCGGTATCGTGCAGCTCCTGCGCGACGGCGGCTTGTCGGCTGGCGCCCGAGTTCTCGACGTTGGATGCGGCAGCGGCTTGCTCACCCGCGAGTTGCTGACGGCGGGTTTTGCGGTGCATGGCGTCGATGCCTCGCCGGCGATGATCGAGCTGGCTCGCGACTACGCACGCGGAGCCACCTTCGCTGTAGTGCGCCTGCCAACCGGCCTGCCGACAGGTGTTGATGGTGCGTTGCCCGAGGCCGATGCCGTCGTGTCGACAGGACACGTGCTCAACTACCTGGACACGCGCGGCGATATCGCCCAGGCGCTGGGCGAGCTGGCGCGCGCGCTGCGGCCAGCAGGAGTACTGGCGATTGATTTGATGACGGGACGATACCGCGAACGGCTCGACATTAATGAGGTACACGCCAAGGTGGAGGATGACTGGGCGATCGTCACACGCTTCTCTCGCCCCGAACCCTGTCGTTTCGATCGCATGATCACGGTCTTCCGGCGCGTAGGCGACACCTGGCGGCGTAGCGATGAACATCACCGCAATATGACCTTCGATGCAGAAGACGCATTGAATGTCTTGCGTGAGAACGGCATCGACGCGCATTGTCGTGCCGCTTTCGGCGACGAAAAGCTCCCCGAGGGCTTGGTCGTGCTAACGGGTCGACGCCTCGCTCAAGGTATCCGGCCGCCCGGCATTCCCCTTTAGCCGGTCTCCGTTGCCCGGACAGCGGAAAACCTCATGCTCACTCGCAGACGCGAGATTTGGATCGTGCCGGCTAGTTGTAAAACTTAAGGTCCTTGCCGATGATAGTCAGGTCAACGAATTTGGAGCCGTTGTGATTTCTGGGTGAGAAATTTACGACATAGCCGCCGGCGTCGTAGTTCGACATGCTATCGAGCGCCTTCAGGAGCGTCTCTCGCGTCAAAGTCGGGCCGGCGCGCCGAATCGCTTCGACGGTGACCTTTGCCGCGATGAACGACTCGAGCGAGGTGAACGAATATTCCGGCTTCCCGAGAAGCTTCTCGATCGCCGCCCGATATTCAGGCACCACGAGCACGGCCCCGGCGCCGAAGGGCGACGGCACGACCTGAGCGATGACCACGCCGACGCCATCCTTCCCCAGCTCCTTCGCGAGGGGCGTCGAGCCGGGGAACGAGTTGCTGACCATCTGCGCAGTGGAGCCCGCCTTACGCGCCATCTTGATGAAATCCGAAGTCGCCTTGTAGAGGGTGGTGAGGATGATCACCTCGGGGTCACCCTTTAGCACCGCCTTCACGTCCGCTTCACCGACGGGCTTCACGCGGTCCTTGAGGGCGGCAATCGATACGGCGGCAAGATTGCGCTCTTTCAGCGCCCGGTCGACGGCCGTGAAATTCTCCTTGCCGACGACGTCATCGTAATGCACGATCGAGAACCGCTTGACGCCGTACTTCGCGTAGTGGTCGACGATCTTTTCCAGCTCGTCGGCGTAGCTCGCGCGCATGTTATAGACGTACTTATTAAAAGCGCGCATCGGGTCAGCGCCGGTAAACGGCGCGAGGAACGGCACCTTGTGCTTTTCGACGAACGGCAGCGCGGGCCGCGATAGCGTCGCGCTCGCGTAACCAAACAGCGCCAGCACATTATTTTCCTCGAGGAGCTTGCGGGCGTTCTCGCCTGAGCGCTTCGTGTCGTTCGCGTCGTCGAGCGTCACAAGTTCAATCCTGCGGCCGTTCACGCCGCCTGCATCGTTGACCTTCTTAAAGTAGGCGAGCGCGCCGTTGCGGATATCATCGCCCAGGCTCTTGTTGGCGCCCGAGAGCGGCGCCGATTGACCCAGCACGATGGTGGTGGTGGTGACGCCTTGCGGCTGAGCACTGCTCGCTGCCGCAAGCAGGACCAGCGCAGCGCCTAGGTTATATGCAAACGCGGATGACCGAGCCATCTATTTCTTGGGGTATCCTAACTGTTGCGCCGGCGCACATTATTTGTTGTGCTGCCAGTGAATGTCAAACCATTCTTGTGGGGTCAATGGCTCATGACTGCGGCGTCGGCTCACCAGCAACAAGATTCCTCGACCGAATCGGCACTCGGTCCAAGGAGTCATTGGACCGGCCGTAGAAAGCCAAAGATTTGAGTGACCTAGCGCATCGATTGTGCGTGGCCCCCATGATGGACTGGACCGACCGCCACTGTCGGTACTTCCTGCGCCTGGTGAGTCCGCGCGCGTTTCTGTATACGGAGATGATAACGACGGGAGCGCTGATGTTCGGCAACGTGCCGCGGCATCTCGACTACGATCCCGCGGAGCACCCGGTCGCGCTGCAGCTGGGCGGCAGCGACGCGCAGGCGCTGGCCCACTGTGCGCGGCTGGGCGAAGCCTGGGGCTACGACGAGATCAATTTCAACGTCGGCTGCCCGTCCGAGCGCGTGCAGACCGGCAGCTTCGGCGCCTGCCTGATGGCCGAGCCCGCGCTGGTTGCCGGCTGTGTGGCGGCGATACGCGATGCGGTCGCGCTGCCGGTCACCGTCAAGCATCGCGTCGGCATCGACGCCGTCGAGGATTACGCATTCGTGCGCGATTTCGTTGGTACGGTCGCGAGCGCCGGCGCGACGGCGTTCCTCGTCCACGCGCGCAACGCGATCCTGAAAGGTCTGTCGCCGAAAGAGAACCGTGAAGTGCCTCCTCTAAAGTACGAGCACGTGTACGCCTTGAAGCGCGATTTTCCGGAGCTGACGATCGTCATCAACGGCGGCGTTGCGAACCATGACGCAATCGCGGCGCACCTCGAGCGCGTCGACGGCGTGATGCTCGGCCGAGCCGCATATCACAACCCGTATTTGATCGCGGAGGCCGAGGAGTACGTTTTCGGCGAGCCGGTGCCGCAGCGAGCGCGCGCCGAGATCGTCGAGGCGCTGGTTCCCTACGCCGAGGCGCAGCTCGCCCGGGGCGTGGCGATGCGTGCGATCGCGCGTCACGTGCTCGGGCTCTACCACGGCGCGCCCGGAGCGCGCGCGTGGCGCCGCGTCCTTTCTGACGAGGCGTTGCTCAAAGAGTCGGGGCCCGAAATCTTCTTGCGCGCGCTGCGCGAGGTCGAGCCGCTTGCGGTCAGAGACGACGCTTCGGAAGCGAAAGTAGGGTCAGAGACGACTTTTATCTTTCGTTGATATCCTGCGCAGCGACTCCAAAAAGTCGTCTCTGACCCTATTTCTCGTCGGCGATATACGCGCGGACGATGCTGTCGAAGTCCGGATCGGCCGGCATGCCGAGCGCCGGGCCGAGCACGGGCGCGAAGCGCGCGGGCCAGGTCGAGACGATGCGATCGATCGCCGGATCGAGCTGCCACTTGACGCGATCGGCGACGGCGTCACCGGCAATGCGGCGCAGCGCCGCGACCATTTCGCCCACGCCGATGCAGATTCCCGGCACGTTGATCGAGCGCGTGTGCGCGAAGCTCGACGCTGGCGCCTCGTGGCCGACGACCAGGTTCGCGATGACCGTGCGCGGCGAAGACACCCAGACCGCTGTGCTCGGCGCGACAGGACAGATCGCATCGACGCCGGAGAGCGGCTCGCGGATGATGCCGCTCGCGAACGACGACGCGGCCTTGTTCGGTTTCCCCGGCCGCACGGTGATCGTCGGCAGCCGCAGGCTGCGCCCGTCGATGTAACCCTTGCGCGTCATGTCGTAGACGAGAAATTCGCCGATCGCTTTTTGCGCGCCGTAGGAGGTCTGCGGCGTCACCGGCGCGTCGTCGGGGACCGGATCCGACAGGGGGCCGCCGAAGACCGCGAGCGAGCTGGTAAAGACGAACTTCGGTGCCCGCGCGAGTTTGCGGCAGCGCTCGAGCAGCGCTCGCGTCGCATCGAGGTTGACGCGCATGCCGACGTCGAACTCGGCTTCGGCCTGGCCGCTGACCACGGCCGCCAGATGGAAGACGGAGTCGGTGCCGGGCGTGACGGCACGCTCGATCAGCGCCGGGTCGGTGAGATCGCCGGTTATGACGGTCACGCGTGCATCGGCGACGGCTGCGGGGACGACGTCGACGAGCACGAGCCCGCGTAAGTCGCGCGCTTCGCCCCGCGCGTTGGTGAGCGAGCCGCGCGCGAGGAGCGCGCGGGCGAGACGGCTGCCGAGGAAGCCGGCGCCGCCGGTGATAACGATGCGCATGAGACGAGCCGTGAGGTCGATGTATTTTGACGGACGGTTGCACCCAGCCGCTTGCAGCATTATAAGATGGCAGACGGTCTCCAAAGTCCAGGAGCGCTCATGCACCGTCCCATTCATTGCCGATGAGTCCGAAGGCGAAGTGACGTTCGCCAACGTCGTCGACTCCGCGGTCGCCCGCGTGTGCACGGCCATCGCCGACGCGCGATTCGCAATCGTCCCGGATTTTCTGCCGGCGCCGGTCGTTGCCTCGCTCGCGGCAGAGGCCCGGCGCCGCGACGCGAGCGGTGAATTCCGCGCGGCGCGCATTGGACGCGGCAAGGACCGGGTTCAGCGCAGCGACATCCGCAGCGACCGTACTCTGTGGCTCGACGAATATTCTCCGGCGCCGGCCGAGAGGTTGTTGTGGAGTGCGCTGGAAACGCTGCGCGTTGGCCTCAACGAGTCGACGTATCTAGGGCTTTTTGCCTTCGAGGGTCATTACGCGCTTTATCCACCCGGTGCATTCTATCGCCGTCATCGCGATTGCTTGCGCGACGACGACGCCCGCGTGCTGTCGTGCGTGATCTATCTCAACGAAGCGTGGACCGCGGCCGACGGCGGAGCCTTGCGCGTGCACGTTTCGGCCGGCGACGCGCGCGATATCCTCCCTGACGGCGGCACGCTCGTTTGCTTTCTCGCCGACCGTTACGACCACGAAGTTCTGCCCGCGACGCGCGAGCGTCTCGCGGTTACCGGCTGGTTCCGCCGGCGTTCGTAAATACAAATTCATTCGCACGTTGCCCGGTATGAGCCGAATGGCGTAGCCTGGGCTGAGCCTGTGTAGCCTGGGCTGAGCCTAGCAAGGCGAAGCCCGGGGCGACGATGCGCCGAAGCGCCGCCCCGGGCATCGCGCTTCGCGCTCAACCCGGGCTACAATCGGCGCACTTCGCGGGCGCGAACAACGCCCGCCTTCTCGTCATGTTCGCCGCATCCTTTCCGCCCGCTAAACTCGTCATCGCCACCCGCCAATCCGTGCTCGCGCTGTGGCAGGCGGAGCACGTGCGCGACCGCCTGCGTGCGCTCTATCCGTCGTGCCGCGTGGACTTCCTGGGATTGACGACGCAGGGCGACCGGACGGTGGATCAGCCGCTCGCGGATATCGGCGGCAAGGGTTTGTTCATCAAGGAGCTCGAGCAGGCGATGGCGGACGATCGCGCCGACCTCGCGGTGCATTCTCTGAAAGACGTGCCGATGGGCATGCCGCAGGGATTCGTGCTCGCCGCGATCATGGTGCGCGAGGATCCCCGCGATGCCTTCGTTTCCAATGCCCACCGCGCGCTCGCCGATTTGCCGCCGGGCAGCGTCGTCGGCACGTCGAGCCTGAGGCGCGAGGCGCAGCTGCGCGAGCGCTATCCGCGGCTCAGAGTCGAGCCGCTGCGCGGCAACGTGAACACGCGGTTGCACCGCCTCGATCACGGCAATCACGCGGCAATCATTCTTGCCGCCGCCGGACTGAAACGGCTCGGTTTTGCCGATCGCATCGCGGCGCTGCTGGACCCCGAGGACAGCCTGCCCGCGATCGGCCAAGGCGCGCTGGCCCTGGAGTGCCGGGCCGATCGCGAGGACGTAATTGCTGCGCTCGAGCCCCTCGCGGATGTGGATACGACGCTAGCAACCGCGGCCGAGCGGGCGTTCGGACACAAGCTCGCAGCGAGCTGCCGCACGCCGCTCGCCGCCTACGCGACCTGGCGCGGTCGCGAGCTATGGCTGCGCGGTTTCATCGCCAGCCGCGACGGACAGCGGGTCCTGCGCGGCGAGCGATCGACGGTGGTCGCCGACGTGGGCGGCGCCACGGCGCTTGGCGATGCGCTCGGAACCGAGCTCCTGGCGCGGGGCGCGGCTGCGATTCTGGCGGAAGCGTTGTGACCGGCGCGCTCAACGATGCGGGGATCGTCATCACGCGTCCCGCGCGCCAGGCGGCGGGACTGGCGCGCGAGATCGAGGCGCTTGGCGGCAGGCCGATCGTCTTCCCGGCGATCGTCATCCTGCCACCTGCGGATGTGACGGCGCTGCGCGCGGTGCAGTGGAATCTCGCACGCTACGACATCGCGATTTTCGTCAGCGCCAACGCCGTCGAATACGGCATCGGCGATCCGGCGGCCTGGCCGGCGCGCATCCTTACGCTCGCGCCCGGACCGGGAACCGCCGCCGCGCTCGCGGCGGTAGGCATCGCCAACACGCGCGTCCCGGTGACGACGATGGACAGCGAAGGACTGCTCGCGCTGCCTGAGCTCCTCGATGTCGCGGGGAAACGGATCGTCATCTTCCGCGGCGACGGGGGCCGCGAGCTGTTGCGCGCCGCGTTGGAAGCGCGCGGTGCGACCGTCGTGCAGGTCGAGTGTTACCGGCGCGCGAAACCGCAGAGCGGCGTCGCGGGCCTGATCGATGCGTGGCGCGACAAGCGCGTCGACGCCGTGACGCTGACCTCCGGCGAGGGTCTCGACAACCTCTGGAGCATCCTCGGCGGCGAAGGCCGCGCGCACCTCGCCGCGACGCCGGCCTTCATCCCGCACGAGAGCATCGCCGAGCGCGCGCGGGAGTTGGGATTGCGTCAGGTGATCGTCACCCCGCCGGCCGACGCCGGCCTGCTCGCTTCGTTGCTAGAATACTTTGGACGACAACGCAGCTCTTGAGTCGACAACAACATGCCTACCGACATTCTCGTCACCGCGCCACTGCCGCCGTTTCTCTACGATCCGCTGAAGGCCGACTATCGCTGTCACGACTACGTCCAGTCGAAGGACAAGGCCGGCTTGCTCGCTGCCGAGGGCGGGCGCATCCGCGGTCTCGTGCAGGGCGGCGGCACCGTGACGCCGACCGAATTGCTCGAGCAGTTGCCCAAGCTCGAGATCATTTCCGTTTTCGGCGTCGGCTACGACGGCGTGCCGGTCGCGTATTGCAAGAAACGCGGCCTCAAAGTGACCAATACACCCGACGTGCTGACCGACGATGTCGCCGACGTTGCGCTGGGCTTGATCCTGATGACCGGCCGCGGCTTCGTGCGCCTCAACCGCTTCGCGCAGGCCGGGGAGTGGGAGAAGCGCGGGCCGGAGCTCACCACCAAGCTTGCCGGCCGCAAGGTCGGCATTCTGGGGCTGGGGCGCATCGGCAAGGCGATTGCCGAGCGGGTGCGCGCGATGGGTATGAAGGTCGCGTACACTGGACGCAAGCCGCAGGACGTCCCTTACGAATACGTGCGCGATCTCAAGGACCTCGCCGCGGCAGTCGATTTCCTCGTGGTGGCATGCCCCGGCGGTGCAGCCACGCGGAACATCGTGAACGCGGACGTCCTCACAGCGCTGGGCAAGAAGGGAACGCTTGTCAATATCGCGCGGGGCTCCATCGTCGACGAGCCGGCGCTCGTCGCGGCGCTGAAGACGGGCGTCATCAAGGGCGCGGGCCTCGATGTCTTCGCCGACGAGCCGCACATTCCCGCCGAGCTTTTTGCCATGCAGAACGTCGTGCTCCTGCCGCACGTCGGCAGTGCGACGCGCGAAACGCGGCAGGCGATGGGCGATCTGTGCAAGGCCAACCTCGACGCCTACTTCGGCGGCAAGGGACCGCTCACGCTGATTCCCGAGCTTGCGTAGCCCGGGCTTAGCGGAGCGAAGCCCGGGTCGGGCACATGCATTCCGTCGCCCGGGCATCGCACTTCGTGCTCAGCCCGGGCTACAACGTCATTCCCGAACGCGAGTAACAACTACCTGCGTTCCGGCAGCATCACCGCGGCGAGCGATGCGAGCACTAGCGCCAACGCAATGAACTCGCTCGGCCCGGGCCGCTCGCCGAGAAAGAGCATTCCTGAAAGGACGCCGACGACCGGTACCGGCAACGAGGAGAGCGAGCTGACCGCGACCGGCAGCGTGCGCGCCATGCGAAACCAAGCCCAATGCGCGACGGTACCCGCCAGGAAAATATTGAACAAGACGGCGAACCAGGCCGTGCCCGACATCGACGCCAGTGCCGCAAAGGGATGCGGGTCGAACAGCGGCGCAGCGAGCGCGAGCGGAATCCAGCCGAGCAGCATCATCCATCCGGTCAATGTGTTCTGCGGCACAGGCGGAGCCCAGCGGCGCAGCAGCACAGTCGCGAATCCCCACGATATCGCGGCGCCAATGATCAAGAGCGCGCCGACGGGGGCGCGCTGAACGTTGACGATCTCCTCGCCCAGCAGGACCGCCATGCCGCCCATGCCGGCCAGCAGGCCGAAGAGCTTGCGCCCCGAAAGCGGCTCGCGCAGTAGCCATAGGGAGAAAAGCACGCTCCACATCGGCAGCGTGTAGGCGAGAATCGCCGAGCGGCCGGCGGGCATTTGCTGGACGCCGAACAGGATCAGCCCGTTCCAGGCGGCGATATTGAACAAGGCGAGCGCCGCGACCTTGGGCCATAGCGCGCGTGCAATGCGGATCGAATCGCCGGATAGCTTCGATACGAGCAGCAATCCCAGCGCGGCGAACGGCAGCGTCGTGGCCCGGAAGGTCAGCGGCGCAAGCTCGGTGACGCCCAGCTTGAGCACGGGCCAGTTGCAGCCCCAGACCAGGGTGAGAATGACGACCAGCAGCAGGCTCGACGGCGGCACCGCGTGATGCGCGGTGTTCGTCTTCGCCTGGTCGCTCACAGGCGCGCGCCGTATTTCGATTGATGCAGCGCCCGCGCCTGCGTTACCCACTGATCGCGCACGATGCGCCCGGGAAACTCCGGCAGCTTGGCGTCGAATTCGGCCACTTCACGATCGGTCCAGCACGCGATCTGGCGGAACGTCATGACGCCGAGGCTGTGCAACATCCGCTCCAGCACAGGGCCGATGCCGACGACGAGCTTCAGGTCGTCGGGCTCACCCACACCGGCCAGGATCGGCGGCGGCGCGTTGGTCTCGATGTCGATTACGAGTTGGCGATACCGCGCGGTTTCGGCGCGCGTGTCGGCGAGAGTGCGGAAGAGCTCCGCACGCTCACGCGTGAATGCCGCGAGCCGGTCAATCGCCGGCTCGCGATCGGCCAGTTCGCGGCGAAGCGCAGCGGCCTCGCTGTCGCGGCTGCGGATGAGGCGCGCCTTCTCGTCGCTGAAGGCATCGGTGCCGATGCGCTCTTCCACGGCCGGCGGCGTTGCGGGAGCGGCGGGAGTCGCAGCGGGAGCGACCGGCGTCGGGGCCGGCGCAGCCCTCATCGGAATTTCGGCAGCCGGTGAGCGCTGCCGCGCGCCGACAAGGTAACCGGCAAACGCCGCGATAACTGCGATGACGATGAGCGAGAAAATGATCACGATGCGGCAGAGTTCTTGTCGCAGCAAGCTCGCGCGACCGATGAGACTAAGCATTCTAGTCGACGCGCGGCCGCGCGGCCAGATGCATGGCGCGAGCGCATATGCAACCCTGCTACAATCGACGAAGGCGTCCGTATCTCCGGTTTGCATTGGCCACCATGTCTGCTCCCCAGGGCGAAGCTTCCGCGTCCTCGCCGGCGCCGACGGCCGCTGCATCGACGATCGCGCAGGGCAAATCGGGCGACCCGGCGCGCCGGCGCCGTTGGTTGACGATTGCCCTCGTGGTCGGACTGGCGGCAGCTATCGCCGCAGTCTGGATCGACGCGCGCAACCGCGACCGACAGCTGCGCACGGAAGTCGCGCAGCGTCTCGCGGACTTGGACGCCGGCGACAAGGTGTTACGCACCACGGTGCTGGCGGCGCAGGATAGCTTGCGCGACGCGCAGGCGAAGATCGCCTTGCTCGAAAACCGCCTTGCCGAATCGCAGACCCAGCAGGCCGCGCTCGACGCGCTCTATCGCGAGCTTGCGCCGTCGCGCGACGAGTGGGCGCTGACCGAGGTCGAGCAGGTGCTGTTGCTCGCCAGCCAGCAGCTGCAGCTCGCGGGCAATGTCTCGGCGGCGCTCGCCGCGCTGCAACTGGCGGACGCGAAGCTGCAGCGCCTGAACCGGCCGCAGTTCGTCCCGCTGCGGCGCGCGCTCGCGCGCGATATGGATCGGTTGAAGGCCGTGCCCTATGTCGACGTAGCGGGAATTTCGCTGCGGCTCGATCAGGCGATCGCCGGGGTCGATGCACTGCCGCTCGCGCTGGAAGAACGCCTGCCGCCGCCATCGCAGGAAACGCCGGCGAAGGACGAGCCGGGATGGCGGCGCTTCCTGCGCGATGCCTGGCAGGATCTGCGGCAGCTCGTACGCATCGAGAATCTCGACCGGCCCGAAGCGCCGCTGCTCACGCCGCCGCAGCAGTTTTTCCTGCGTGAGAACCTGAAGCTGCGCCTGCTCTCCGCGCGCTTCGACCTCCTGTTCCGTGATCAGACCAATTTTCGCGCCGACCTCGCCGCCGCGGATGTGTGGCTTAAGAAGTACTTCGACACGCGCGCGAAGCCGGTGCAATCGCTGCAGACGCTGCTCAAGGAACTGCGCGCGACCGACATGTCGACCGAGCTGCCGGGGCTCGCCGGCAGCCTGGATGCGGTGCGTGTGCTGCAACTTGCGCGCGAAAAGCGCATGCGCTGACGCATCGCGATGCGCTTTCTATTCTGGTTCCTGCTGCTCGCAGTCGTCGCGGTCGTTGCCGCGCTGGCGGCGCGGCTCAACGCCGGCTACGCACTGCTGGTCGCGCCGCCGTATCGCATCGAGCTGTCGCTTAACCTGCTGCTCATCCTCATCGTCGGTGGCTTCGCCGCGCTCTACTTCGGACTGCGCGTGATCGTGCACACGGTACAGCTGCCCGCGCAGGTGCGCGAATGGCGACGGTTGCAGAAGAAGGATCGCGCGCGGGCGAAGCTCGATGCAGCGATCGTCGCGCTGCTCGAAGGGCGCTATGGCAAGGCGCAGCAGCAGGCGCAGGAAGCGCTGGCGCTGCCACATTCGTCGGGGTTGGCCGCGCTCGTCGCCGCCCGCGCCGCGATCGACGTGCGCCAGTTCGATGCGGCCGAAGCGTATCTTTCCCGACCCGAGACGCAGGCGAGGAGTCTCGCGGTGCCGCGTTTGACGCTCTCCGCGGAAATCGCGCTGGAGCAGGGGCAGCCCCAGGAAGCGCTGCGGATCCTCGAAGCGCTGAAACGCGAGGCGGGCATGCACACTGCGGCGCTGCGGCTCGAGCTCCGCGCCACGCAGGCAGCGCGCCGGTTCGCGGCCATCCCGCCGCTGGTCGAGCAACTGGTCAAGCGTGGCGTATTCGACACCGCGCAAGGCGAGCAGGTGAGAGTCGCCGCGCAGCGCGAGCAGTTGCGCGCACTGGCGCACGATGCCGCCGGCTTGCGCGACGCGTGGAATCGGCTGCCCGAATCGACGCGCATGCTGTCGCCGATCGCGCGCGCCGCGGCGCTCTCCTTCCTGCAACTCGGCGGCGACCGCGAGGCCGCGGACATCCTCGCCCGCAGCCTCGAACGCGAGTGGGTCTCCGAACTCGTCGAGCTCTACGGCGAGTGCCGGGTCCCCGATGCGACGCGGCAGGTCGTGCAGGCCGAGCATTGGCTCGCCGCGCACAATCAGGACGCGGCGTTGCTACGCGTGCTGGGAACGCTCTGTCAGCGCCAGCAACTCTGGGGCAAGGCGCAGACATATCTCGAGGCCAGCGTCGCGCTTGACGATCACTGGCGCACGCACTTGGCGTTAGGCGAGATGCTCGGCCGGCTGGGCAGGAACGACGAGGCCAATACGCACTTCGTCGCGGCGCTCAGGCTCGCGACCGACGAATTGAAGCGGCGTAGCCCGAGCTGAGCGGGTAGCCCGGGCTGAGCGCGCAGCGCGATGCCCGGGGCGCCTTCGGTTGGACACGATCCCGGGCGAGTAGTCCGGGCTGAGCCCGCAGGGAGTAGCCTGGGTTGAGCGCGAAGCGCGATACCCGGGGCGGCGGCCTGCTCTCGCGCAATCCCCGGGCATCGCTACGCTCAGCCCGGGCTACGGCCGACGATTGGCTTTGATATCGAACACCACGATCTGCTCGTCGCGATAAACCGGTGCACCGAGCTTGGCCTCGATCGCCGGCAGACACGCCGCGACGTTGGGCCACTCGACCTCCGCGTCCGGCGGTGTCTTCCAGGCTTTGAAGTGCATGACGAGATAGTCCGCGCCGTAGGTCTTGCCAGCGAGGATCATGCTCAGGTGCACGAACTCCCGGAAGCGCAGCGCAGTCACCGTTGCCGGGTATTCGCCGAAATCGCGCACGCCGCACACGGGCGTGACGAGTCCGATCTTCACGTACTGGCGATGGACCTCCTGATACCACGGATGCGGGTTGAAGTCCGATTCGAGCCGCCATGGCGCCTCGATCAGCGTCAACGATCGCGGAGGTCGCTGCGCGAGCTGGCGATAGAAGTCGGGAACCGGATCGCGCGGAATCTCGAGAACGTACGGATTGTGCGTGGGGTCGTAGTCGTACTGGAACCGCAGATGTCCGATGAACTGGTTGGGGCGATAGAGGTAATCCGGTATCGGCCCGGCCCACAACAGTAGTACTGCAAACACGACGGCGACCGCCGCCTGCAGGGAAGGTCGACGCAGCGGCTCGAGACACGCTATCGCACCTTCGGCGACGAAAAGCAGTACGAACGGTAGCGCCGGCAGCAGATAACGAGAATAAACGCCGGGGTGATGAATCCATTGCGCTCCGGTCGCGGCAATGGCGACGGCGGCAGCCAACACCACCGTCGCCAGATACGCGGTCAAGTCGCGGTCTCGCCGCCAAAGTTGATGGATGCCCAGACCCGTGAGCGCGGCCAGAACAACGAGCAGCGCCGGCCGCGCGATGCCGAAAAGCATCAGCAGCGTGCGATAGAAGCTATCCGGTGTGACCCAATGCGTGCCGGCTTTCGCGGAAAAGCGGACCCAGTCGTTGAGGAGCGGCGGCAGCAGCGCCGCTGCGAGCGGAATTGAAGTAAGGACTCCGAGCAGCATGAATCGCAGTAGCCCGGGCTGAGCGTGAAGCGCGATGCCCGGGGCGCCGCCAGCACTGACTGCAGTTCGTGCGGCGAACAAGGATCGGATTCCGTAGTACGCGAATGGCAGCAGCGTGAACGACAGCGTGATCGGATGCAGCCAGCCGGCGAGAACGCTCGCTCCAATGTAGGCCGCACCCCAGCCTTTCGTCGCGCCTTCGGCGAGCCACCAGCGGCGGAAGGCGACGATCGCAATGAATGTGAGCAGGCTCGTGAGTGCGTACGGCCGCGCCGTCTTGCTGAGATAGACGAGAAGCGGCGAGATCGCGAGCAGCGAGACCCAGGCTGCACGCACCGGCAGCGTCGTCTCGCGGCGGAGCAATAACGGTGCGACGACGAGGAGCGCGATGCCGGAGAGCAGCATCGGCAGGCGCATCACCCATTCCGTCAGGCCGCCGTGCAGCGCGAGCAGCCGGTAGTAGAGCGTGAGCGGAATGCTGTGATCGGCGAAGCCGAAGCTCGTCGCGATGCCGGCGGCGTCGGAATGCAGGACCTTGTGCACCGCATGCCACTCGTCGTCGAGCAGCACCTGGACATCAAGCTGATACCAGCGCAGCCACGCGCCGACGACGACCGCCAATGCAAGCACGACGATCCATGCCGCAGCCGCAGGCGGAAGCGACGCCCGGCGGCCCTCGGGTTTCATGTCGCGGCAGGCCGCGTCTTGCTTGCCGACTCGAGCTTGAGCTCGCGCCGGTCCGAAAAAACGCGCGGGCGGGCGAGCCCCCAGCGCCACAACCGGTACTGCACGCTCGTCCACAGCACGCCGAGGCCATAGACGACCGACCGGGCGAAAGTGATCTCGCTGCCATCCTCGAAATATTTCGTCGGGCAGGAGATTTCGCCGATGCGCATGCCGAACGCATGCGCCTGGATGAGCATCTGGTTGTCGAAGATGAAATCCGGCGAGTTGGCAGCCAGCGGCAGCGTCTCGATGACGCGGCGTGCGAACGCGCGATAGCCGGTGTGGAACTCGGAGAGCTTGGCGCCGACGATAAGGTTTTGCAGCGCGGTGAGAACGCGGTTGGCAACGTACTTGTAGCGCGGCATGCCGCCGGCAATCGCGGTATTGCCGAGGATGCGCGAGCCGATGACGACGTCGTAGACGCCGGACGCGACCATGGCGGCCATGGCGGTGATCAGCTTGGGCTCGTACTGGTAATCGGGGTGAAGCATGACGACGATGTCGGCGCCTTCGGCCAGTGCCAGGGCGTAGCAGGTCTTCTGGTTGGCGCCGTAGCCGCGGTTCTCCGGCTGGCGATGCGCGATGATGCCGAGCCGCCGCGCCACGGCGAGCGTGGCGTCATCGCTGGCGTCGTCGACGAGCAGCACGGCGTCGACCACGTCGCGCGGGATCGCGAGGAAGCATTCCTCCAGCGTCTTCTCGGCGCGATACGCCGGCATGACGACGACGATTTTTTGTCCATGCAGCATGGGTTGGAGTGAGGAGACGCCCCTCACCCTGACCCTCTCCCCGCAAGCGGGGCGAGGGAAAAAACTCCCTCTCCCGCCTGGGCGGGAGAGGGTTGGGGTGAGGGTGGGGCGAACACCGCCACGAATACGACTCCAAGCAGGTTGCTCGGATGATACACGGGCTTCCGAAGAGCACTCGCCGCGTTGCCGCATCGCGCTTGCCTCGACACCCGATTCCCGTGTTCAATCTCGCACGACGCCGATCGAACAGCGACGATGCTTTTCAATAGCTACGAATACCTGATCTATTTCCTGCCGCTTTCGCTCGCGGTCTATTTTCTGCTCGGGCGCAAAGCGGCGTGGGCCGTCGGGTGGCTGGTCGTGGCGTCGCTGTTCTTCTACGGCTGGTGGAATCCGAAGTATCTGCCGCTGATCCTGGCGAGCATCGGCTTCAACTTCGCGATCGGCCGCGCGCTGCACCGAAGGCCGCGCCAGTCCAAGGCGCTGCTTGCGTTGGGCGTCGGCGCCAACCTTGTCCTGCTCGGCGTGTTCAAGTACGCCAACTTCGCGGTGCGCAACACCGCCGACCTGACCGGTTTGCCGCTCGCGTTGCCGCATATCGTGCTGCCGCTGGGGATCAGCTTCTTCACCTTCACGCAGATCGCGTATCTCGTCGACGTCCATCGCGGCAAGGCGCAAGAGCCCAGCCTTCTGAACTACGCGCTGTTCGTGAGC
>DASWDF010000224.1:0-4697 GCA_036395475.1 Casimicrobiaceae bacterium | reverse complement strand
TGGGGATTCCGGGAGGCGTCTACACGGCGCTGAAGCGCAACTCCTGGCTGGCGCAGGTGTTGCTGACGGTGTCGCTCGTCGGCGTGTCGCTGCCCACGTTCCTGATCGGCATCCTGCTGATCCTGATTTTTGCCGTGATCCTCGGCTGGCTGCCGTCTTTCGGCCGCGGCGAGACGGTCGCCTTCGGCTGGTGGACGACCGGCCTCCTGACCAAGAGTGGGCTGAAGGCGCTGATCCTGCCCGCGATCACCCTGTCGCTGTTCCAGATGACGCTGATCATGCGGCTGGTGCGTGCCGAAATGCTCGAAGTGCTGCGCACCGACTACATCAAGTTCGCTCGGGCGCGCGGGCTCACCGACCGCGCGATCCATTTCGGGCATGCGTTGAAGAACACGCTGGTGCCCGTGATCACGATCACGGGCTTGCAGCTCGGATCGATCATTGCTTTCGCCATCATCACCGAGACCGTGTTCCAGTGGCCGGGGATGGGACTCTTGTTCATTCAGGCGGTAAGCTTCGCCGACGTGCCGGTGATGGCGGCGTATCTCTGCTTCATCGCGCTGGTCTTTGTGCTGATCAATCTCTCCGTCGACCTGCTCTACTACGCCGTCGACCCCCGCTTGCGCATCGAGCGCCTGGTGCCGGCGCACTGAGCCGGCGCATTGATTCGCGCATCCATCCGCCATGAGTCCCGTCGAATATCTCCGCACTCAGCACGCAGAGCTGACCGCGCTGCGTCGCGACCTGCACGCGCATCCGGAGCTCGGCTTCGAGGAGCATCGCACTGCGGAAGTCGTGACCGGCGAGCTCCATCGGCTCGGGCTGGAGTACCACTCAGGCGTCGGCAAGACCGGCGTCGTCGCGGTCATCCCCGGCCGGCGTCAGGCCAGCGGCCGCGCCGTCGGCCTTCGCGCCGACATGGACGCGCTGCCGATGCACGAAGAAAACGACTTTCCACACGTCTCGCGGTTCAAGGGTCGTATGCATGGTTGCGGGCACGACGGCCATACGGCGATGCTCCTGGGCGCGGCGCGCTACCTCGCCGGCACGCGGCGCTTCGATGGCACCGTGTATCTCATCTTCCAGCCGGGCGAGGAAGGTTTTGCCGGCGGCAAGGCGATGGTCGACGACGGCCTGTTCGAGCGCTTTCCCGCCGACGAGATCTACGCGCTGCACAACTGGCCGGCGCTGCCGCCAGGCACGATCGCAGTGCGGCCGGGACCCATGATGGCCGCGTCCGACCGGATCGAGATCCACATCGAAGGCCGCGGTGGCCATGGCGCGCATCCGCACCGTTCGGTGGATCCGGTGCTGGTGGCGGGCCACATCATCACCGCAACGCAATCGATTGTCGCGCGCAACCTGAGTCCGGTCGACGCCGCGGTCATAAGCCTGTGCGCGATGCACGCCGGCAATCTAGCGGCGACGAGCGTGATCCCGCGCGACGCACGGCTCGTCGGCACGGTGCGCACGTTCCATCCGCAAACGCAGGACGCGATCGAGCGGCGGCTCTCCGAGCTGGTGCATTCGATTGCCGCGGCATTCGGCGCGTCGGCGACGCTCAAATACGAGCGCGCCTATCCGGCGACGATCAACAGCGAGCGTGAAGCGGAATTTGCCGCAGAAGTCGCCGATGCGCTGGTCGGCCGGGAAAACGTCGTGCGCGACCTCGAGCCCAGCATGGGTTCGGAGGACTTTTCGTTCATGCTGCAGCGCCGCCCGGGGGCGTATGCAAGGTTGGGGCAAGGCGGAGCGGAAGGCGGCTGCTTCCTCCACAACAGCCGCTACGATTTCAACGACGACGTGATCCCGCTCGGTGCAGGTTATATGGCGGCGCTGGCCGAGCGCGCGCTGCCGATCGCGGAATAGACGTCACGCCGATGAACGCGGTGCCGCATTTCGCGCAGAGCTATGCCGAGGCGCGCGACAAGTTTCTCGCCGCGGGAGCCGAGCGCGGGGCGCGCATGTTCCGCGACGTGCACCCGAGCGAGCGCGGCGCGCAGGGTGAGGAGCTGTCGATCGATCTGGCGAAGATCGGTGACGATAAGGCGCCGGCGGTGTTGTTGCTCACCTCGGGTACGCATGGTGTCGAGGGATTCTGCGGCTCGGGCTGCCAGGTCGCGCTGCTGCGCGACGACGCGTTCCTGGCAGCGGTCGAGCGCTCAGGTGTTGGCGTGCTGATGCTCCACGCGCTCAACTCTTACGGCTTCTCGCATCTGCAGCGAACCAATGAGGACAACGCCGACCTGAATCGCAACTTCGTCGATTTCTCCTCGCGGCTGCCGCCGAGTCCTGCGTACGCGGAGATTCACGCGCTGCTATTGCCCGCCGCCTGGCCTCCTCCGCAGGACAGCGAGGCTAAGCTCGGCGCATGGATCAAGGCCCATGGAGAGAGAGCGTTCCAGGCGGCCGTCAGCGGCGGACAGTACGCCTTTCCCGACGGAATGTTCTACGGCGGGAGCCGTCCGTCGTGGAGCAACGCCTGCCTGCGCGCGGTACTGCGTGCGCAGGCTTCGTGGCGGCAGCGCCTGGGCTGGATCGACTTTCATACCGGGCTCGGGCCACGGGGGCACGGCGAGAAGATCTACTCGGGTCGCGACGATCCGGCCGATATTGGACGCGCCAAGACGTGGTGGGGCAACGAGGTGACGTCGTTTTTCGATGGGTCCTCGACCTCCGCGCGTGTGTCCGGCGTGATTTCCGGCGCCGCGTACACGGAATGCCCTCGCATCGAAATGACCGCAATGGCGCTGGAATACGGGACCTATCCGCTCGAGCATACCCTGCAGACGCTCCGCGCCGAGCACTGGCTCCACAATCATCCCGAGGCGCCGGCCGAGCAGCGCGACGAGATCAAGCGCGCGCTGCGCGACACGTTCTACATCGACGCCGACGACTGGAAGGCGATAGTTTACGAACAGGCGCGTGACGCCTGCCTGCAGGCGATCGCGCAACTCGCAACCGAGCCGGCTTCCGATTGATCCGCCCGCTACCAAGACCGCAAGGAGACCATTGACCATGAGAAGAATGCTGAAGGCATTGCTTGCTGCGGCGATCGTCGCGTCCGCATTCGGCGCGACGGCCGCGCTGGCCGTAACTTTCCGCTTCGCCGATCAGGGCGACGCGCTATCGATGGATCCGCACGCGCTCAACGAGTCGCTGCAGTTGAGCGTCATGGGAAACGTCTATGAGCCGCTGGTCGGGCGCGGCAAGAAGCTCGAGCTGGTGCCGATATTGGCGACGTCGTGGAAGCAGACCGCGCCGACTGTTTGGCGGTTCGTGCTGCGCAAGGACGTCAAGTTCCACGACGGGAGCCCGTTCACGGCCGACGACGTCATCTTCAATTACGAGCGGGCGAAGAGCGAAAGCTCGGATATGAAGACCTATGTCGCGCCGATCAAGGAGATCAAGAAGATCGACGATCTCACCATCGACGTGATCACCAGCGAGCCGTTTCCGATCCTGCCGGATACGATCGGTTTCTGGTACATGACGAGCAAGTCCTGGTGCGAGAAGAACAACGCCAAGGAACCGGTCGATGTGCGCAAGGGCAAGGAGAACGCGGCCACGCTCAAGGCCAACGGGACGGGGCCGTTCATGCTCAAGTCGCGCGAGCCGGGCATACGCACGATTTTCGTTCCCAACCCCAGCTACTGGACGAAGATCGAGAGCAACATCACCGAGGCGGTGTTCACGCCGATCGGTAACGCCGCGACCCGGGTCGCCGCGTTGATCTCGGGCGACATCGACATGATGGAGCCGGTGCCGCTGCAGGACATCGAAAAGGTGTCCGCGAACGCGTCGCTCAAGCTGCTCCAGGGGCCGGAGCTGCGCACGATCTTCCTCGGCATGGATCAGTCGCGCGGCGAGCTTCTGTACTCGAGCGTCAAGGGCAAGAATCCGCTCAAGGACAAGCGCGTGCGCCAGGCGTTCTACCAGGCGATCGACGAGAACGCGATCGCGAAGACGGTCATGCGCGGCGCGGCGACTCCCACCGCGCTGATGGTCGCGCCGGGCATCAACGGCTTCGTCAAGGAACAGAACACGCGCCTGCCGTACGATACCGCGGCGGCGAAGAAGCTTCTCGCCGACGCGGGGTATCCGAACGGATTCGAGATCGGCATGAATTGCCCCAACGACCGCTACGTCAACGACGCGCAAATCTGCCAGGCCGTCGCGGCGATGCTGGCGAGGATCGACGTCAAGGTCAACCTGATGGTCGAGACCAAGGCGACCTACTTCCCCAAGATCCTGTCGCGCGAGACGTCGTTCTATCTGCTCGGCTGGACCCCGGCCTCCTACGATGCGCACAACCCGATCTTCGCGCTTCTGATGTCGCCCGGTCCTTCGGGTCGCGGCCAGTTCAATCTCGGCAGCTACGCCAGCAAGAGGATCGACGAGCTGGGCCCGCAGATCGCGAGTGAGCTCGACCAGAAGAAGCGCGACGCGATGATCGCCGAGGTGTTCAAGATCCACTCGGACGAAGTCGGGCACATCCCGCTGCACCAGCAGGCGCTGGCCTGGGGGATGAAGAAGAACGTCGACCTGGTCCAGCTTGCGGACAACATCAACTTGCTCAAATGGGTCGTGATCAAGTGACGCGAATGTCCAGGAGCAAGAGGCGAAGCCTCGCAGCGACTGGAAACAGTCGCGTCATCCCGGGCGAGCGCGCAGCGCGAGGTCCGGGATCCAAGTTT
>DASWDF010000223.1:0-16924 GCA_036395475.1 Casimicrobiaceae bacterium | reverse complement strand
GCTACGAACCAGGGGGTCGTGGGTTTCAAATCCTGCCGGGCGCGCCAATTTTCAAAGGCTTACGAGATGCAATCGTGGCCCTTTTTGCTCCTGCCGGACCGCTGCCGGACCTTTTGTCCACAGGGCGCGTGCGTCGGCATTCGCGATGCGCAACACCGTGCGTGTTTCCTCGCGATTCAGTACGAGGTTCGTTTGCTTGAGCAAGCGGCCGACATCCGCACTCGCATAATGTCCCGCCATCGAATGATTCGCATGGCCGAGTAATACCTCACGGTCTTCGACTGGCACACCAGCGACGCGCAAGCGGCATGCGAAGGTGTGTCGGAGATCGTGAATGCGCACGCTGTGCAAGCCCTGCTCGCGTCGCGCGCGCTGCCACGCGGTGTTGTTCATCGTGCTGACTAGTCCCCCCCGGATACGGGAACACCCAGATCGGATGCAAGCCGCGCTGCGACTCGATGATTGACCATGCGACATCGTTTAGGATGACGACGTGGGCTCGCCTAGACTTGAACGCCTCGGGCGGAATCACGAACACGCTTCGGTCAATCTCGGGAACGGGAACCTCCCAGGTCCACTCCAGTCCGCAGACATTACTCTCGCGCAAGCCGGTGTTCACGGCGAAGAGCACCATCCGGGCCAGGCGCGCGGGTAGCTTGGTAAAGAGTCGGTCCTGCTCGTCCCAGGTGATGGGGTAGGGTGCTCGCGGTGTTTCGGGCAGCATTCTGATTAGCGGTGGCATCGTTTCGAGCCATGGCCGACCGTCATCGTCGCGGTACGACCGTGCCGCGCGGGTCAGGATAGTGCGCACGACCTCCAGGCTACGATTGATCGTGGTCGCGGTGACGCCTGATGCAATACGGTCGGCGATGAACGATGCAAGCGTGCCGTCGTGGACTCGATGTATGTCGAGGCTGCCCACGTAAGGGATAAGCAGGCGGATGTGCCACGCAGTGGCGTCGACCGAGCGCTTGTTCTTCGAGTCCGTGAGATAGCGTGCGGCACAGTCCGCGAATGTTGGACACCGATTCGCGTTGCGCTCAAGTAGCGCATCGACTCGATCAATCTCTGCCGCTAGCCATTGTTCAGCCTGTTCTTGGCTGATCACACCGAGTCGAACATAGATAGGTATGCCGAGGTGTTCCTTATCGATAATTAGCCCGCGTTCCGATCGACCCGGATGCCGGGCGTTCGAGTGCGCGCCATAGTGCTTTCCAGGCAACAAAGTGATGCTCAACCTTCGCGCACCTCGCCGGTCGGCATGCATGCTGGCGGTATATCGACCGACGAATTCCTAATCCGCAGCTCGCTCCGCGTCGCGCACACCTGACCAGTTTCTTGCGTAAGCCTGGCGCCAAGTCGGTCCGCGCACTCGCTTACGCGGCGACAGGCAATTCGTTTGGGAGATTGACGAAGACGCGACCCGCAAGCAGAAGACGCGCGGTTCGCACCACACCCGCTCGCAGGATCACGGGAGTGCCACGCGCCGCGGTCGGATCAACTTCGACGCGCGTTTCAATCTTCCCGGCGGGGTGCTCGATCGCGATCGTGTCTGGCCCGCCGGCGGCGACCTGGTCCGCGACGCTGCTTGGTACGCGGCAAGCGGCGGCGACGCACAGCGCGCCGGTCACGGCGTGCGCGGCGTGGCAGGTCCACGGGGTCAAGTATCGTGACGCGATGGTGCCGCCGCGCGCCGGCGGCGCGAGCAACGCGACCTTTGGAAGCACCTTTCCGGTCGCGTCACCGAGCCCCATGCGCCGTGATGCTTCGAGGCGAATGGCCTCGACACGCTCAAACAATTGCCTGTCCGAATCGAGCGCGGCCTTCGCCTCGTGTCCCGTCTTGCCGAGCGCCGCAGCGGCGATCATCACCAGCGGCGACGCGAAGTCGACGCACGATACGTCGACACCTTCGATCACGTCGATTACGCGCCCCGTGGGCAGCAGCGCTCCGGTCTTCGCACCCGCACCGTCGAGAAAGTTCAGCACGACGGGTGCGCTTCGACCAGGCACACCGTCGATCGCGGTGTCGCCCGCGTAGGTGACCTTCCCACCCGGCGTCTGCACGATCGCCTCGACGATCTTGCCGGTATTGCGATTGAAGATGCGCAGCATCGTCTGCGGCGACGTCGCGCGCACAAGACCGCTCTCAATTGCAAATGGACCGACGGCCGCGAGCATGTTGCCGCAGTTGGGCGCGGTGTCCACGGTATCGCCGCCGACGGCGACCTGTGCGAAAAGGTACTCGATATCGACGCCGGGTCGGGTCGAGCCGCTCACCATCACTGCCTTGCTCGTAAGGCTGTCGCCGCCGCCGATCCCGTCGATCTGGCGAATGTGTTCGGAGCCCATCACGGCGAGCAGCGTACGGTCGCGCAGAGCAGGATCCTGCGGAAGATCGGAGGCGAGGAAGAACGGCCCCTTCGACGTGCCGCCGCGCATCACCCTGCACGGTATGCCGATCAACATCTCTGGCTCAGTGCGTACGCACGTTCGCCAGCACCCGATCGACCATAACGCCGGACTGGCCGAGATAGTTCGCCGGATCACAGAGCTTAGCGAGCTCGGCACGCGAGAGGTGCTTGGTGATCTCCTTGTTCTCGGCGAGCAGGTCGAGCAGCGGACGCTTCTGCCGGATCGCCTCGCGGCAGATGTCGTAAACCAAGTCGTGCGCGTACTCGCGGCCGAGGTACGGCCCGACGCCCATCATCACCGCCTCCGACACGACGAGCCCGTTGGTCATGTCGAGTACTTCGCGCATCCGCTTCTCGTCGACCTCGAGGTCTTCGAGGACGAAGCGTGCCTGCTTGAGGGCGCCGGAGAGGAGACAGAACGCCTCTGGTAGCGCGATCCACTCAATCTCCCACGGACCGGTCGAGCGCTCGTGATCAGCGACCATCGCGTCGAGCAGCGCCGCGACGTGCTGCCGCACGACCGAAATCGTCGCGTGGATGTAGCACGACGAGATCGGGTTCCGCTTCTGCGGCATTGTGCTGCTCGACCCGCGACCCGGCGCGAACGGCTCGTACACCTCGCCGACCTCGGTCTGCATCATGAGCTTCACGTCCATCGCAAACTTGCCGAGCGTGCCGCCGACGAGGCCGAGGAAGCATCCGACCTCGGCGATCGTGTCGCGGATCGTGTGCCACGCGATCGGCGGCTGCGCGAGGCCGAGCTCGCGCATCAATCCTTCCTGCGTCTCCATCGCGCCCTTTTCGATCGACGCGAGGGTTCCGGCGGCGCCGCCGAACTCGCCCATCAGCACGCGAGGTCGAAGCTGGGCAAGCCGCTCGCGATGGCGCTCGATCGCAGCCAGGAGTTCCGCCATCTTGAAGCCGAACGTGATCGGTACAGCCTGCTGCAGGTTGCTGCGCGCCACCATGGGCGTGTCACGGTAGCGCTTCGCGAGATGGGCGAACGCCGCGGAGATGGCCCGGAGATCATCGTCGATCAGCTCGAGCGCCTCGCGTATCTGCAGCACCGTCGCAGTGTCGGTAATGTCCTGTGTGGTCGCTCCCCAGTGGCAGTACTCGCCCAGCTTGTCGCGGCAAAGCGTGTTCAGCTGCGATACGACGCCGAGGATCGGATAGCCGATGCGCTCGGTCTGTTGCTTGAGCTTCTCCATGTCGATCTCGTCGATCGTGCAGTGGCGGACGATCTCATCGGCGGCTTCCTTGGGAATGATGCCGAGTCGGCCCTGCACGCGAGCGAGCGCCGCCTCGATGTCGAGGTACTTTTGCGTGCGATTCTCGTCGGACCAAACCTTGCGCATGGCCTCTGCGCTGAAGATGTCGCGGAAGATCGCGGAATCGATGATCGTGGATGGCATGAAAGGCTCTCAATTTGGAATAGGTCACTTCGGCTAAGGCATTCGGCAATCACGCGTGGGCGAGGATTCGCAGGGCCTTTGCGATCACGGGTCGATCGACCATGCGGCCGTCGATCTGGACGGCGCCATGACCGGATTCAGCTGCGGCGACGACACGGTTCGCCCAGTCGATCTCGGCTTCGCTAGGGCGCATCGCGGCATCGATTACGTCGACTTGCTTGGGGTGGATGCACAGCTTGGCGCCGAAGCCGCAGGCGCGCGCGAAAGCGAGATCGGCGAGCAGCTTCGATTCGTCGCCGATTTCCGCCGTGACGCCCGCGATGGGCGTCGCGATGCCGGCGGCGCGGGACGCGAGCGCGATGCGGCACGCCGGATAGAGCAGGCCGCGCTCGTCACCGCTGACATCGACATCGAGCGCGTAGTCCAGCGTGCCGAAAGCGATGCGCTGCAAATGCTTTGCGCGCGCGAGCTCGTCGACGTCGACGATGCCCCTGGCCGTTTCGACCAGCGCGACGACGAAGCCGCCGGAAGGGAGCGTCGCGCCGACGCGCTCGATTTGCGCCGCACTCTCCGTTTTGGGAAGAACGATGCCGCCAACACCTGTTTTCCTGATGATGGCCATGTCGTCGTCAAACGACGGCGTGCTTTCGTCGTTGATGCGCAGCAGCACGCGCTCCGGCGCAAACGTTGCCCGATACCAGGCGGCGAACGACGCGCGAGCGGCCGCCTTGTCGGCGGGCGCGACGGCGTCCTCGAGGTCGACGATGACCGCGCCGGCCCGGGAGGCGAGCGCCTTGTCGAAGCGCTCGGAGCGGTTGCCGGGCACGAATAGGTAGGTCGAGGGCAGACTCCGCCCGGCCGCGTTCGTCGACCTCATATCGCCTCCGCTGTGCGCAGATTCGCGACCTGCTCGGTGAAGTAACCGAGCTCCGCAAGAATGGAAGAGGTGTGCTCGCCGAGCGCCGGCACGGCGTCCATGCGTGGATCGCCTTCTTCCCAGGAGCCTGGGGGAAGGAGGGCCGGCACCTGGCCGGCAGGCGTGCTCACTTCGCGCCAACGGTTGCGTGCCTTGAGCTGCGGATGCTCCCAGACGGCGTGCATGTCGTTCACCTGCGCGTTGGCGATTTGCGCCTCCTCGAGTCGTTCGACGACCTTCTCGGCGGTGAGTCGGGCGAACGCGTTGACGATGATCGCGCGTAGCTCCTTGCGCGCCGCGCTGCGCTTGGAATTGGTCGAAAAGCGCGGATCGTTCGCGAGCTCCGGCCACTGCAGTACGGTCTTGCAGAAGACGGTCCACTCGCGCTCGTTTTGCAGACCGAGCATCACGGTCTTGCCGTCGCCAGCCGGGAAGGGTCCGTACGGATAAATCGTCGCGTGGCTCGCGCCGGTGCGCGACGGCGGCGCCGCCCCCTCGAATGCGTAATAGAGCGGATAGTTCATCCATTCGACGAGCGACTCCAGCATCGAGATGTCGAGGTGCTGTCCGCGGCCGGTGCGCTCGCGCCGCAGCAGCGCCGCGAGAATGCTCGAGTACGCGTACATGCCCGCCGCGATGTCGGCGATCGACGGACCGGCCTTTGAAGGCTCGTCTTCGGTGCCGGTCACCGACAGAAATCCTGCCTCGCTCTGGATCAGCAGGTCGTAAGCTTTCTTGTCGCGATACGGGCCGTCGGCACCGTATCCCGAGATGTCGCAGACGATGAGCTCCGGCTTCTTGGGCGACAACGCGTCGTACGACAGTCCGAGCCGCGTCGCGGCGCCGGGCGCCAGATTCTGAACGACGATGTCGGCGTACTCGAGGACGAGCCGATGGAGGATTGCTTGCGCCTCGGGGTGCTTGACGTCGAGCGTCAAGCTTTCCTTGTTGCGGTTGGTCCACACGAAATGGGACGCGAGGCCGCGTACGCGCTCGTCGTAGCCGCGCGCGAAGTCGCCGACGCCGGGACGCTCGACTTTGATCACGCGCGCGCCGAGGTCCGCGAGCTGCCGAGTCGCGAACGGCGCCGCGATCGCATGCTCGAGCGTAACGACAGTGATACCGGTAAGGGGTTTCATGATGCTGCTCCGTCAGCGAGTTCCGCGCTCGCTTCCATCGCGAGCCAGCCTTCGTGATCCTTGGCCCACAGCCGGACGCTCGTGCCGTCCGCCGACGGCTCGCCGCAGACGTCGAAGACGTGGATGTCGAAGAGCGGGCGCACCGCGCGGAACTCGTACCGGCGCACGACTGCATCAGGCCGCTGCGAGCGCACCAAATCGAGCAGCAGTGTCGCGATCAACGGACCGTGGACGATCAGCCCGGGATAGCCTTCGACCTCGGTGACATACTTGCGGTCGTAGTGGATCCGGTGCCCGTTAAACGTCAGCGCCGAGTAACGGAACAACAGTACATCCTCCGGCACGCAGCGGCGCCGCCAGGCGCTGCTCGCAGGCGCGGCTTTGGCCGCCGGTGCGACATCGTCCGGCTTCGGTGCCTCGCGATAGACGATGTCGTGGAACTCGATCACCGAGGGCGCCGACTGCTCGTTCGCAGTGATCTCGTGGCGCACCTTCACGAACACGAGCGGACCGGTGCGACCCGATTTCTCGGTCACGTCCGCGATCGTCGACACGCGACGGATGCGTTCCCCGACGCGAAGCGGCTGCGGGAACTCGAACTGGCTGCCGGCCCACATCCGACGCGGCAGGGGGACCGGGGGCAGAAAGCCGCCGCGCTTCGCATGGCCGTCCGGTCCCACTTCGGACTGGCGGTACAGTGGCAGGAAATACAGCCAGTGCCACAGCGGCGGCAAGGGCGTGCCGATCGGGGGCCGCTCGGCGGCGCGATCCAGCGTCGCAGACAGCGCTGCGTACGGCGTCGCTGTGACGATGTCGTCGACGGCTTCGGTCCTGCCGATCCAGCGTGCGAGATCGGCGCTCGTCGTTGCAGTCATGTCGAAATCTCCTCCGGTTGCGAAATCAAACGGGCTTGAGGGTGGCCGGCTCGCTCACGGCGAGCGTCGCATCGACGAGCTCGCCTTCGTCGAGCGCCTGCTCGGTCTTTTCGTAGTTCACGTCGAGCTCAGCTTTCAGGACGGCGCGATCGCACGCCTTCTCCCAGATCGCCACGACCACGCTCGCCACGCAGTTGCTGATGATGCTTGTGAGCGCGCGCGCTTCCGACATGAAGCGATCGACGCCTACGAGGATAGCGACGCCGGCCACCGGAAGATCCGGCATCACGGTGAGCGTCGCGACGAGCGCCACGAAACCGCTGCCGGTGACGCCCGCTGCACCTTTGGACGTCAGCAGCATCAGCCCGAGCATCGCGAAGATCTGGCCGGCCGAAAGTTGGATGTTGCAGGCCTGCGCGATGAAGATCGAGGCGAGCGTGAGATAGATCGCGGTCCCGTCGAGGTTGAACGAGTAGCCGGTAGGCAGCACGAGGCCCACCACGCCCTTCTTGCAGCCGAGCTTTTCGAGCTTCAGCAGCACGCGAGGCAGCACCGGCTCTGTGGACGACGTGCCGAGGACGATCAACAGCTCTTCCTTGAAGTAGCGAAGCAGCTTGAACAGGCTGAAACCGTGCAGCCACGCGAGCAGGCCAAGCACGACGCCGACGAAGAACCCGCATGCCACGTAGAACGTCGCGATGAGTTGGCCCAGCGATCCGATCGACTTGATGCCGTAGCGTCCCACCGTGAACGCCATCGCACCGAACGCGCCGAGCGGTGCGAGCTTCATGATGAATCCGAAGGCTGCGAACAGCGTGTGCGAGAACGCATCGATCGCGTCGAGCGCGGCCTTGCCTGCCACGCCGATGCGCGACAGGCCGAAGCCGGTGAGGATCGCGAGCAGCAGCACCGGCAGCACCTCCCCCTCCGCGAACGCGCCGAAGAACGAGCCGGGAATGATGTGCAGCACGAACTCGACGAATCCTTTGGGCGCCGCGTTGTTCGTGAAGCGCTTCGCGACGGAGGGATCGAGCGTCGCGGGGTCGATGTTCATGCCCACGCCGGGCTGCATGACGAACACCGCGACGAGCCCGGTCACCAGTGCGAGGACCGTCAGCACATAGAAGAGACCCATCGACTTCAAGAGCGTCTTGCCGATCTCCTTGCCGTCGTTGAGGCTCGTGATGCCGAGGACGATCGTGCAGAAGACGACTGGCGCGATCATCATCTTCACCAGCTTGACGAAGCCGTCGCCGAGCGGCTTCAGCGACGCACCGAACTCGGGCCAGTAGTGACCGACGGCGATGCCCAGTGCGAGGCCCACGACGACTTGGAAGTACAGGGCCCGATAAAGCTTGGAAAGCTTCACGACTCCTCCTTGGGAGAATTCCGGTTAGTTCAAGAAAAAGCAGTCCCGGACGGAAGGCTCTGCGTAGCTTCTTGCGGCCTTTGTCGATCGCCGGGTTGGTGGCATTCTCCCGGCGTCGCGGTACACTGTGAATTGCAAATATCTGCGGAATTGATGCGCCGTGAGCATGAATTTCGATTTGGGCGACCTGCGCGCCTTCATCGCCGTGGCGGAGCTCGCGAGCTTCCGCGCGGCGGCCGAAACGATCCATCTTTCGCAGCCTGCGTTGAGCAGACGCATCGAAAAGCTCGAGGACGCGCTGGGCGTCCGCCTGTTCGACCGCGACACGCGCAACGTCGAGCTCACCGTGGTCGGCCGCGATTTCGCACGCAAGGCGCGCACGCTGCTCGATGATCTCGACGAAATCCTGCTCGGCGTGCGCGACGTCGCTGCGAACCGTTGGGGCCAGGTGACGCTCGCGTGCATCCCGTCGACGGTCCATTACTTCCTGCCCGCGGTGCTTCGGCAGTACCACCAGCGTTTTCCGCGCATTCGCGTACGCATCATCGACGAGAGCGCCAACGAGGTGCTCTCCGCTGTCGCGCACGGCGAGGCGGAGCTCGGTCTGGACATTACGGGCAGCGACGAGCCGACGCTCGAGTTCGAGCCGTTGCTCACCGAGTCCTTCGTAGCCGCGTGCCATCGCGACCACCCCCTCGCGCGTCAGCGAGCGGTGACGTGGGCGGAGCTGGGCCGCTACGACTTCATGACGGTCGACAAGGCGAGCGGCAATCGGCTGGTCATGGACCTCGCGCTAGCGGCGAAGCGCGACCGACCGCAGGCGTGCTTCGAGACGCGGCATGTGTCGACGCTGGTCGCCTTCGTGGAAGCGGGATTGGGTGTGGCAGCGGTTCCGCGCCTGTCGATGCCGCGCAAGGGCCATGCGGCGCTCGTCAGCGTGCCGATCATCGAACCGGAGGTGACCCGAACGGTAGGTCTCATCAAGCGCCGTGGCCGCTCGCTCTCTCCGGCCGCCGAGCACCTTTACGACATGCTGCGCGCGGTGGCGCGCAACGTCGCGAACCCCGCAAAGCGTTCGCGGGGCGCGCCGGCTAAGAACGGTACTGCTTCGCGAACGCGAAGCCGTCGAACAGCGGGCGCGCAGTGAGCACGACGCTTGCGTGAGTGATGTGCGCTGCATTGGGTGCGTCGCTCTTCGCTTCGATGCGAACCGTCAGCCGCCCCGACGGATGCTCGATCACGATCTCATGCGGGTCACCGGACCCTGGCGAGGCGAGCTCCGCGGCGATGGTGCCGTGGATTCGCGTGGCCGCCGCGATGCAGAGCGCGCCAGTGGCCGAGTGCGCGACATGACAGTTCCACGGCACGTAGAAGCGCGAAGTGATCGAGCCGCCTTCGTGCGGCGCGGCGAGCAATGCTACCTTGGGTAGAACGCTATGAGCCGGGTCGGGCAGACCCATGAGCGCAGCCGCCTGGCGCCGCAGGCGTTCGATGGTCGCGAGCAGTGCGCTATCGGCATCGAGCCGGGCTTTGGATTCGTAGCCGGTCTTGCCGAGCGCGCGCGCCGGAATCAGCACGACGGGAATCGCGAAATCGACCAGCGACAGGGGCACGCCGTCGATCGAATCGAGCGCATTCCCGGTCGGTAGCAGACGGCCGGTGCGGGAACCGGCGGGATCGATGAAGTCGAGCACGATGCCGGCGCCCGTGCCCGGCACACCGTGGATGCGCGCGTCACCTTCATAGGACAGTTCTCGGTTCGGCGTCGGCACGTGAGCGTGGACCAGCCGATGCGTGTTGAGGTTGAACAGGCGCACGCGCGTCACGCGATGGTCCGGAACGACGAGGCCGCGCTCGATGGCGAAGGAGGCCACCGCGGCCAGCATGTTTCCGCAGTTCGCTGACGTATCGACTTGCCGTTGCGCGACCGCAACCTGAGCGAACAGGTAGTCGATATCCGCGTCCTCGCGCGTGCTCGGGCCAACGATGAGCGCCTGACTGGTCAGCGAGTCGGCCCCGCCGATGCCGTCGATCTGGCGAATGTCCGGCGAGCCCATGAGGGACAGCAGGAGCTCGTCGCGAGCGTTCGCGTCACCCGGCAGATCGGACGCGAGGAACAACGGACCCTTCGAAGTTCCGCCGCGCATCAGCATGCACGGGATGGCGACGTCGTTCATCAACGCGGTCTGGAAAAGGTAGCGCCGGAATTGTCGGGCAGTCGGACAAGACCGTGAATTGCATTTTTCGCAACGATTGATGCGCGCAAGCATGCAAATCGAAGCGCGTCGTATGCGAGAGAGGCGATGTAACGTGCGCCGATACTCGCATCCACTCGCGGAGCAGACGCGTGAGAATTGCGCAATTCCGTCCGACTTAGTGGCGTCAGCACGGAAATCCGCTCCGGATCAACGTTAGGGACTTCTTAGGGACTCGCTGTACAGAACTGGGAAAAGCAGTCGATGACTTGGTGGACGGGCAGTCCAAATTGATTAGCTAAAACACTACGAACCAGGGGGTCGTGGGTTCAAATCTTGCCGGGCGCGCCAATATTCAAGGGTTTACGAGCCGCAACTGCGCTCGTTTTTCCGGCTGCGGGACCATTGCGGGACCTTTTGTTCACAGGCCCGCTCCCGCATTCGCGACGCGCAACACCGTGCGCGTTTCTTCGCGATTCAAGATCAGATTCGCTTGCTTGAGCAGCCGGCCGACGTCGGCGCTCGCGTAGTGGCCCGCCATCGAATGGTTAGCGTGGCCGAGCAGCACTTCTCGGTCTTCCATCGACACGCCCACTGCTCGCAGACGGCATGCGAAGGTGTGCCGCAAGTGGTGAATGCGTACACGCCCTAAGCCAACGTCTGGGCGCGCGCGTTGCCACGCGGTGTTGTTCATCGTCGCAACGTGCGTATCGCGATAAGGAAACGCCCAAATCGGATGTTGGCGCCCTAGGTCTGCGACCATCCGACAGGTCGGATCACGCGGGAATCGGCACAAGAGTCTGTGGCGCACCCCCTTGTCGGGCGGAAGCGTAGGCCGCGTCCATCACCTGCATCATCGCTTCGGCGTCCCGCAATGATGCGAGCGGCTTTGCGCCCGTGCGGCATTCAGCAAGCACCCGCTTCACGAACAGTGGGTAGTAAACGTCGGTTTCTACCCGGATACGGAGACTTCGGGTGCCGGCGGCAAGATTGTTCCGATCCCGAATCTCGATACGGTCGGGGCCCGATTTCGCGTACATGCGATCCGATGAAAGGGTGAACGAGAACTCGCGCTGCTCGTCAGGAGTGCTGGGGAAGCTGTATCCAGTCTCCACGAGCCCGATCACGCCATCTTCGGTTTGCATTGTCACCAGCGAATAGTCCTCGACGGCCCTTCCGTGCGTTCGGGAATGCATGGTGGCGGAGACTCGCGCGATTTCCTTACCGGTCAGCAATCTAAAGAAGTCGATGAAATGCGTAGCGACGTTGATCGTGGATCCACCACCGGAAAACACGGGATCAAGTGCCCAGCCTGCGCCTGCAGCTTCGTAGCGGTCGGGCGCACCCACAATGAAACGGAACGACATGTAGTTGAAATCCGATGGAATGTGCCCCTCGGCATCTTTGAGGGCGGCGAGCAGGTCGCTACTCCGGAAGATGAACGGTATCGCGCAATAGAGGTTGGCTTCCTCGGTCAATTTTCGGAGCCGGGTAACCTGCGACATGCTGACCCCGCAGGGCTTTTCAAGCGCAAATGGAATTTTTCGTGCGATCAACGCTTCCGCGATCGCCGGCATTTCGGAATGCCGACCGAACGCAAACGCAAAATCGACTCTCTCGCGATCGAGCAACTCATAGCTTGATGAATACAGCCTACTTCCGAACCGCGCTGCAACGGCGTGTCCCTTTACCTGCTCCGCATCCGAAACGGCCACCAGCTCGATCCCGGGCGCCTCGAGTGGGTCAAGATAGAGTGGCACGTGCCAATGGCTCGCCTCCAGCAACGCAACTTTCATCGGTGTTCTCCTTCCGTACAGCGCACAAGCCGAAACAGCCTCGCAGCGCTCATATTTGCCAAGATCGGGTTGGGCAGCGGAGAACGAGCAAGGCCGTCAATATGAACATAACGAGACTTCCCAGCACGACGCCCACCGGCGGTCGCAGCGACGCGTCACGCCGGCAAGCCAATGTCGTGTGCTGACTTCCCTTCGGGAAGGTAATTGAAGCCTAGGAAGCGCAAGGCATGCACCGCCTGCCCTTCATGCATTGGGCGTCCACCCTGGGTACGACAACCGCGGGCGCGGGCGGCACGGCATAGGGGCGTCGGGTCCGGCGAATTGACGATGTCCACGACGATGCTGCCAGGCTCGAGCCGATTAGGATCGACCGGCATTGGATCGTCCGGCTTCATGCCTAGCGGCGTGGCATTGATAACGATCTCGCACCCGTGTGGATCGGGTGCGCCAACGTGTGTACTGCAGCCGGTTGCGGTGGCGACGGACTTGGCGAGCTCGTCAGCGCGACGCTCGTCGACATCGAATATGGCAAGTGTTCGGGCACCCGCGGATGCGACCGCAAATGCGATAGCTCTGCCTGCGCCGCCGGCGCCGATGAGAAGAACGGACTTGTTCGCCGGGTGATTACCTTCCCACTGCATCCCGAGCACGCAGCCGAGGCCATCGAAGATGGCACCGACCCAGCGTCCATCGTCATCGCAACGGATGACGTTGAGCGCGCCGACCTGACGAGCAGTCGGATGTAGTTCGTCGACAAAAGCCAACATCCGTTGCTTATGAGGCATCGTCACTAGCACGCCCGAGAGATTCCCCACCGCTCGTGCGCCAGTGACGAATGCGGACAGGTCATCTGCCTTGACTCGAAACGGGACGCAAACCGCGTTCGCGCGCTGTTCGATAAAGAGCCGGTTCAGTAATTCGGGCGACTTAGCCGTCGTCAGTGGATCGCCCACCAAGCCATAGAGTCGCGTTGTTCCTGTGATATGCGTGGCGGGATGCATTGCGGCGCGATGTTGACGGGAGTTGAAAAACTGCAATAGTTAGGAGACGGTGAGGAATTCACTCTTCGCCGCTTGAACGTCAGCCGGCACTCCAGGGCGTCTTACAGCGGGAAAATTCCAGCTGATACACCGATGTCGCCATCTCAGCACCGTGCGCGCCGAGCAAGGGTTGCAGCTCCCTGCTCAGCGCTGCGCCCGCTGCCCCGACGTCCGCTATCGAATTGCCTTCAATCAAAATGATCCAGGTCGGCACTTGCGTCGTGTCCGCGCGCGCTTTTTTCTCGGCCGTTTCCACTTTGCTGACGGACTCGTCGGCGAGGCAGAGATGGACACCCGCGATGCCCTTGTTCTCACAGAGTGGCGGCAGCAGGCGCTGCCGCAATGCTATGACGACGTGTGGACGTTCGCGCTCGCCGACGTCGAAGCGTTGTGTGAGCATGAATCCGCCCTGACCGACACCGTCCGTGTAAACCACGCGGCAGATCGAGCGCGACACGTTGCGGAAGGACGTGACGACGCGCCGCGTCCATTCCGTCGGCGAATTCAGGCGGTTCAGATAATCCTGCCCGCCGAGCACTTCCGGGCTGTCGGCTTCGTAGAGATTAAAGTACTCCGGCGTGCTCGCAACGGCAACGTAGCGGCGGCCGCGACGAAATCCCGGGATGCCGACTCGCTCTGGCATGTGCTCGCGGTTGTGCCACTGATGGAAGTCGTCACGTGCCTCAGGCAACAGGTCGTGCCAGATGCAAACTGCGCCTAGTCCTGCGAGGCTCATGGCTTCACTCCATAGGATTGGACTGCAGACACTGCGTGCCTCACTTCGTTTTCGCGAGCGCTTCGTTGTACTTGGTGACCGCCTCCTGGTACGCGTCCTCGGGGCTGGTGTTGCGCAGGACCATGCGCTGGAACGCGTCGGCGACGATCTGATGGAAGGTCGACTGGATGATCGAGTAGTTCACTTGCCGCCCGCGCGCCTTGATGAGATCCGCCCAGGCGCGCTGGTCGCGTCCCTGTGGTGTCGCAAAATACGGATCGTTGTACGCGGAAGCACGGGCAACGACTTCACCGCCCTGCGCAGCAATCGCCTGAGCGGCAGGAGAGGTCATGAACTTCACGAATTGCCAGGCCGCTTCCTTCTGCTTGGAAAAACTGTTGATCGTGAGCTGGAAGCCGTACACGGTCTGGCGCTCGTCGGCCGTGAATCCGGGAGGCGGAGCCCAGGCGAGATCTTCGCCGGCCCCCTGGGCCTGAATGGAGCGATAGCGGTACAGCCCGAACGTTGCCATCGCGATCGTGCCGGAGCGCAGTCCATCGTGAACTTCGTTGAACCCGTACTGCAGACTCGCCATCGGCGTTGATTTGCACTTCAGGAACTGATCCTTGATCACCTGCGCGCCGCGCACGAACGATTCCTTGCTGAAGGCGATGGTCTTGTTGTCGTCGGCGAAATACTTGCCGTCGGGTGCGGCGAGTAGCGTACTGAGGTGCAACTCGCCAAACGCCTGAGCGCCCCCGATGCCACCGGTGGTGCCGATCGGAATGGCATACCCGACGACGTTGTTCTTCGAGAGCTTCGCGCCGGTTTCGCACACCTCCGTCCACGTGCGAGGAGGTGTGACCTTCGCCTCCTCGAGCAGGCGCTTGCGGTAAATCAAGAGGGGGATGCGGTAGTCCTGCTGGAGCCCGAACAGGCGCCCGCCAACCATGCCAGCCGATAGCGGCACGAGCCAGTCGTTCTGATCGATTTTGTCGCGTTTGACCAGGTCGTCGAGCTGCAACAGCGCGCCCGTGGCGACGTACTCGGGCATCTGGAAGTTCGTCGCGCGGACGACGTCGGGTGAATCCGCATGCGTGCGGAGGGTGCGGGCGCCATTGGCCCCCGTCGGATCGACCACGACACGAACCTTGATATTGGGATTTTGGCGCTCGAACTCCGCGATCATCTTCGTCTGCGCGGCAGCCCTCGGATCGCTTGCGTTGTTCGGGTCGAGGAACGTGTTGTAGGCGATCTCCACCGTTTGCGCGATTGCCGTCGGTGTTACGGCGACGATCAGAGCGAATGCGGCGATCAAGTCGGCGATGCGCCGCCGCCAGGGACTGCGGCGTGCTGTGTTGCGTTGGGCAAACGGTTGGCTCGCGTGCACTGCTCTCATCGTTTCCTCCGGTGTAGGTGTTCGCGGCTCGGGGCGGCTCGTAATGGGATGACGCAAGTGCGATGCGGCGGCAGCGCCTTTCGGTCCTTAGGACGGGAAGGCCCGTTGCGCCGGCGACACCGGCAGGGGCTGCGCAGCGCCTCTTGCGTTTCTTGTTAGGATGTGTAACGATATTCCAGATCCAATCGGAATGTCAAGCACCCAGAGGAGAAATGGCGCGAGGGTTTTGCAAGACAGATTCGAAACGCCATTCCTGATCTATGAAAGTCGTCAATCCCCTGCTGGAGCGGTGTTTTCAGCTCATCGAGTTCCTCGCGGAGGAGCCCCGCGCGTATCGCCTCGGGGTCATCAGCGACAGGTTGGGATTGCAGAAGGGCGCCGTGCACCGGCTCCTCGCTGCCCTGTGCAGCATGGGATGGGTGGAGCAGGAGCCGGAAACCGGCTTCTATCGCCTCACGCTGCGACTCGCGATCATGGGACAGCGCGTGCTGCTCGCGACGCGCATTCCCGACCTCACGCGCCCGATCCTGCAAAAGCTGGCGGAAGAATCACAGGAGCTCGTGCGCATGGCGATCGTCGAAGGCGAGCGGTTGAGCTGGGTCGCTTTCGTGCAGGGACGCCGCACAGGATTGATCTATCAGCCGGAGATGATCGGCAGAGCGCCGCTTACCGTTACCTCGCACGGCAAGGCGTGGCTTTCGACGCTGCCACCCGAGGAGGCGATGCGCATTGTGCGCGAGGAGGGCTTCCCGCCGCCGGGGCGCTACGGCCCGCGGGCCATTCAATCGATCGACGCGTTCGCTGCGGCGCTCGACGAGACACGGGCGCGCGGATGGGGGATGTCGTACGAGGAAGGTGAACGCGGCATCGCCGCCATCGCCGCGCCGATTCGTCCGTCCGGCCCGAATACACCTGCGGTCGCAACGTGCAGCGTCGCGGGACCCCTAATGCGCTTTGGCGCGGAGGACATCGTGCGACACGCGAGCTTGGTAATGGAAGCGGCCAACGAAATCGCCGCGATCTGGCCGCTTCGCTCGGCGCAAACGCAAACGGATTCTGCCGCCGCGTCGCAGCTGCGCGACGAGAGTCGGGTGGCCTTGTAGAAGGTAACCGATGGTTTGTGCAAACACCTCTTACATGGACTATCGCTAACGGCAGGCTACGGAGGACGAAGACATGGAATATCGCACGCTCGGAAGAACCGGTGTCCGCGTGAGCACATACGCTCTCGGAACCATGATGTTCGGTGCCGATGGCAATCCCGACGAGAAGGAGTGCATCGAAATCGTGCACGCGGCGCTGGATGCCGGAGTAAATCTGATCGACACCGCGGACACCTATTCACATGGCGAGGCGGAGGACATCGTAGGAAAGGCCATTGCCGGCCATCGCGACGAGATCGTCCTGTCGAGCAAGGTGCGTTTGCGCGCCGGGGATGGCCCGAATGAACAAGGTGCCTCGCGGCTATGGATCATGCGTCAGGTCGAGGCGAGCCTCAAACGCCTTCGTACCGATCACATCGACCTCTATCAGATCCATCGGCCCGACCTCGACACCGACCTCGAGGAGACGCTCGATGTGCTGACCGATCTCGTACGGGACGGCAAGATCCGGTACTTCGGTTGCTCGATGTTTCCCGCGTGGTACCAGGC
>DASWDF010000222.1:0-7521 GCA_036395475.1 Casimicrobiaceae bacterium | reverse complement strand
AGCCGCGCGCGACGTGCGGCCCCTTTGACGCGCTGGCGCGGTCGCGACCCTGCTGCTGATGCGTCACTGCGGCCGGTGCCGGCTGCCGCCGCGAAAAGCCTGAGCGCTCTCCGCACGCGGACCGCCCGTATGCAATCTAGTCGCCGCCGAACGCTGGCTCAGGCGAAGGCGTGCTCGAGATCGAACCCAACTGGCCTTTCATCTTGCAACGTGAGACTGCTTTCGACGTGATCGAGATGATGCAGCATCAACTGCACCGCTCGCTCCGTATCCTTACTGGCGATCGCCTCGGTGATCTCGGCATGTTCTTCGCCATGACACGACGGTATGCTCGGCGAATCGTAGAGAAAAATGATCAGGCAGGTGAGCGACGCAAGCTCGCGCATGGTCCTGGTCAGGAAGCGGTTGCCGGCCAGTTGGGCGAGTACGATATGAAATTCGCCCGAGATGCGGATGATCGACCGCCGGTCGTTGTCGGCGCGCGCCTTGGCTTCCTCGCGAACCAGCGCTCGCAGCCGCTCGATGCCGGCTCGGTCCACCGTCTCGATCAGGCGCCGGACCACGCCGGGTTCAATCAGGCGTCGGGACTCGAAAATCTCACGTGCTTCGCTCGGCGTGGGGGCGGCGACGAAAGCGCCGCGATTGGGCTCCAGGTGAACCACCTGTTCGTGGGCAAGCCGCGCCAGCACCGAGCGAATCCGGTTGCGGTTCGCCCCGAAGATTTCGACCAACCGGTCCTCGACAAGCTTGGTACCCGGTGCAAGCCGGTGCTCGAAGATGGCCGAGACAATCCTTTCGTAGATCTCCTCCGCGGGCGGGATGGGGGGCCTGCGCGGCGGTTTGGCTGGCCGTCTTTGCGGTGCGCTCATGGGTTCGCGGCGCGATGTCATTGACTTAATGCTGAATGAACAAAGGCTTATGCGTGCATGCTCGCCGATTCGCGGCCTGCCTCAATATGGTCATCGTAGCACAAGTCATCCGATCGTCAAGAAAATTATTGACAATATGCTAAGCTATCGTTAATAATATTATTGACAAACAACCTAACCGATAAAACTGTGGGTTTGGTCGCTTTGGGGACGCCAGCGGAAGCTCCGACATCGAATCGCAAGCTTCCGGCGGGCCGATGGAAAACGCGGTGCGGCGGGCGCGCGTCGAGCTACTGAAAAACCTTAGCCGATCGCGTATCAGCAATCGCATGCCCCACGAATTCGTTCGAGAAGAGGACACGACTTCAACACACTGGCAGCTTCGCCCGACGCGGCACGCGCAGAATCGGTGGGCAAGCTCGCCGGTGCGCCGCTGGCGTTCTAAAGATACCCCCTGATGAGCCAACGTATCCTCCTCGGGATGCTCACCCCGTCGTCCAATACCGTGCTCGAGCCGGTCACGACGCAGATGATCGCCGGACTGCCCGAGGCGAGTGCCCATTTCGGGCGGTTCCGGGTCACGGAGATCGCGCTGTCCGAGCAGGCGCTCGGCCAGTTCGACGACAGCGAGATTCTGCGCGCCGCCGAACTTCTGTCGCACGCCAAGGTGAACGTCATCGGCTGGAACGGGACCTCGTCGGGTTGGCTGGGCTTCGATGCGGACGAGCGGCTGTGCAGCCGTATCAGCGAAGCTACCCGGATCCCGGCGTGCACGTCGGTGCTTGCTCTGAACGAGATCTTCCGGCTGACGGGGGTCGAGCGGTTCGGACTGGTCACGCCGTACACCGACGACGTGCAGGCGGCGATCGTGAAGAACTACGCAGGGTCCGGGTTTCAGTGCGTCGCCGAGCGGCATCTGCGCAAGCGCGATAACTTCTCGTTTTCGGAAGTGACCGCCGACGAGATCCGGGGCATGGTGCGCGAGGTTGCCAAGAAGAAGCCGCAGGCGATCACGGTCTTCTGCACCGGACTGCGCGGGGCGCCGCTGGTCGAAGCGCTCGAGCGCGAGCTCAGCATTCCGATCTACGACACGATCGCAACCGTCGTGTGGAAGTCGCTGAAGCTCGCCGGTGCCGACCCCAAGCGCATCCGCGGATGGGGCCGGCTGTTCCAGGAAGTCGCGTAGAAAGCGCGGCGGACGCCGCGGAATGCTGCGCAAGAGAATGCCCACACAGAAGGAGAAGAACGTGCTGCAAACGATCATGAGGCCGATAGCACTGGTTGCGCTGCTCGCCGTTGCCGCGATTGCCAACGGCCAGGACAAGATCCGCATCGCCGGCAACTTCGCGACCGAGCACTCGAGCTCGGTGGCGATGGAGCAGGTCTTCCGGGCCGAGCTCGCCAAGCAGACCAACAACCAGCTCACCGTCGACATCTTTCCGGCGATGCAACTGGGGGGCGCGAAGGAGAATGTCGATGCCGTGCGCTCGGGCAGCTTGTTCATGACCTGGGTCGGCGCGGCGTTTTTGAGTCGGATCGTTCCCGAGCTGGAGGCGGTGAGCCTGCCGTTCCTGTTCCCCTCCCGCGACGCTGCCTTCAAGGTGATCGATGGTCCGGTCGGTCAACTGCTGGACCAGAAGCTGGCCGACAAAGGCTTCATCTCACTCGGCTGGATGGAGTTGGGCTCACGCCACGTCACCAACAGCAAGCGGCCGATCAAGAGCGCGGCCGACCTCAAGGGCCTGAAAATCCGCCTGCAGCCGAACGAGACCCATCTCGCGACGTTCCGCGCGCTCGGCGCGAATCCGGTTGCGATGGATGTCAAGGAGCTCTATTCCGCGCTGGAGCAGGGGGTCGTCGACGGCCAGGAAAACCCGTACTCGATCATCGAGGCCAACCGTTTCGGCGAAGTGCAGAAGTATCTGTCGAACACCGGTCACTTTTTCGATTTCATCGCCATCGTTGCCAATCGCAGGCAGTTCCAGGCGTTGAAGCCGGAATATCAGCAGGCCATCCGTGGTGCCATGGCAGCCGCGATCGCGCAGCAGCGTAAGCTCGCGGTCGAGCTCGACAACAAGGCGTTGAACAACCTTCGGAAGAAGATGCAGTACGACACCCTCTCGCCGCAGGCTCTGGACGAAATGCGCGCGGCCACCGCACCCGTCGTCGAGCAGGTCAAGAAGCGCGCCGGCGCGGAGCTGATCGATCGCGTCGTTGCCGAAGCCCACAAGGCGCGATAACCGCGCAAGCCAGGGGACACCGCAATGCAGCGTTCACCAGAATCACTGACGGGTCGAGCATTGGCGGCGCTCGACGCCACGTTACGCGCGGTCATCGTCGTCACGATGGCGGCGATGGTGCTGGTGGTGTCGGCCCAGGTGCTGCTGCGCTACGGCTTCAACACCTCGCTCGATTGGGGCGAGGACATCGCCCGGCTGCTGTTCGTGTGGACGATTTTCCTGGCGATTCCGCTCGGAGTGAAGGAAGGCGCGCATATCGGCATCGAGCTCGTGGTCAAGGTTTTTCCCGAGGCCTTGCAGCGAGCATTGACGCGGATCATGGCGGCGCTGGGCATCGTGCTGATGGCTGTGGTCTGCTGGCAGGCGGCGCGCTTGGTGATCGAGCAATGGGACGAGAATCTGCCGACACTCGACGTTTCCGTTTCCCTGTTCATCGTGCCGGTATGCGTCGGCGCGGCGTTGAGCATCCTGCATCTCGCGCGGCATACAGTCACTGGTCATGCCGCACGCAGCGCCGAGAGCGCCGAATGAGCGTCGGCATCATCTTGGCGTTCCTGCTGCTCGCGACGTTCGGCATGCCGATCGCCTTCGCCCTCGGCGCAGCGGCGCTGGGAGCAATCGCGTTGTCGGATATCGAATACAGCATGCTGCCGCAGCGGATGATGCATTCGGTGAACTCGTTTCCGCTGATGGCGATTCCGTTTTTCATGCTGGCGGGCGAATTGATGATCAAGGCGGGTATCGTCGAGCGGCTGATCGACCTGGCGAACTCGATCGTCGGCCGGGTCAAGGGCGGGCTCGCGCATGTAACCATGCTGGCGGGCGCCGGGCTCGCCACCGTCTCGGGCGCCGCGGCATCGGATGCCAGCGCGTTGTCGACCATCCTGGTCCCCTCGCTTTCCAAAATCTACAACAAGGGCTTCGCGACGGCGCTGGTCGCCGCGGCCGCCAACCTCGGCCCGATCATCCCGCCCAGCGCCGCGATGATCGTCTACGCGTTCATGGCCGGATCGACGGTCTCCGTCGGAGGCATGTTCATGGCGGGCGTCATTCCCGGGATTGTCATCACGATCGGCTTCATGCTGCTCGCCTCGTGGATCGCGCATCGCAACGGCTGGGGCGCGACCGGCGAACCGTTCCGGCTGGCGCGAGTCTGGGCCGAGCTCAAGCGCTCGTTCATTATCTTCCTGATGCCGGTCATCGTCATCGGCGGCATCGTCGTCGGTGCGTTCACGGCAACCGAAGGCTCGGCGATCGCCGTCGTATATTCGCTGCTCATCGGTTTGTTCATCACACGCAGGCTCAAGCTTTCCGACCTGCCCGGCGCGATGATTCGCGCGGCGATCACCAGCGGCATGGTCGGCGCGCTGATCGCCTTTGCCTCCGCAGTCACTTTCCTGCTGACGGTGGATCTGCTGCCGCAGAAGCTCACCGTGTTGTTGCAGTCGCTGACGTCGAACCCGCTGGTGTTCAATTTGCTGGTCGCCGTGCTGCTGTTCGTCGTCGGGATGTTCATGGAATCGAACGCGGCGTACATCATGCTGGTGCCGCTGTTGCACCCGATTGCCTTGCAGTACGGCCTCGATCCCCTGCACTTCGGGTTCCTGTTCGTGCTAAACCTGGTCATCGGCATGCTCACGCCGCCGGTGGGGGTTGTCCTGTTCGTCGTCTGCGGCATCACCCGGGTGCCGATGCGGGTGCTGGTGAAAAGCGTATGGCCGTTCATCGCGTTGATGTACGGCGTGCTGTTCGTCAGCATGTTGTTTCCTCCGCTGGTCACCTGGCTGCCACACAAGTTGGGCTATTAGGCGCTGAAAGCGATGCAAGCTGAGTTCGATCTGGTAATCCGCGGCGGCACGGTTGCCACGGCCGCCGACACGATGCGTTGCGACGTCGGCATCGTCGAGGGAAAGATCGTCGCGCTGGGCGAGCGGCTGGCCGCGGGAAGGAAGGAGATCGACGCCGCCGGAAAGCTGGTCCTGCCCGGCGGGGTCGACGGGCACTGCCATCTCGATCAGCCCGTGCCCGCGCCGATGAAGATGGCCGACGATTTCGAAAGCGGTACCCGTTCGGCTGCCTGCGGTGGCACGACTACGGTGATCCCCTTCGCCGCACAGCAGAAGGGCCATTCGCTGCGCGAGGCGGTCGAAGACTACCATCGGCGCGCGGCAGGCAAGGCGCTGATCGACTACGCCTTCCACCTGATCGTCAGCGATCCGACCGAGAAGGTGCTCGCGGTCGAGCTGCCGGCGTTGATCCAGGGCGGCTACACGTCGTTCAAGATTTACATGACCTATGACGATCTGAAGCTCGGCGATGGCGAGATTCTCGACGTGCTCGCGGTCGCCCGCGCGCATGGCGCGATGGCGATGGTGCATGCGGAGAACGCCGATTGCATCGCCTGGCTCACGCGCAGGCTCGAAGCCGCCGGGCGCACTGCGCCGCGCTATCACGCCGACTCCCGCCCGATGCTCGTCGAGCGCGAAGCCACGCACCGTGCGATTGCGCTGTCCGAGCTTGTCGATGTCCCGATCCTGATCGTTCACGTTTCGGGGCGCGAAGCGGTCGAGCAGATCCGCTGGGCGCACGCGCACGGCCTGCGGATCTACGGGGAAACCTGCCCTCAATACCTCTTTCTGACCGCGGAATCGCTGCAGGCCGACGGCTATCACGGCGCCAAGTGCATCTGCAGCCCGCCGCCACGCGATAAGGCCAACCAGCAGGTGATCTGGGACGCACTGGTCGACGGCTTGTTCACGGTGTTTTCGTCGGACCATGCGCCGTTCAACTACGACGATCCGCAAGGCAAGAAACTGGGCGGCAGCGAAGTGCCGTTTCATCACATTCCGAACGGAATTCCCGGCCTGGAGACGCGATTGCCGCTGCTCTTTTCGGAGGGCGTGCAAAAGCAGCGGATAAGTCTCAATCGCTTCGTCGAGCTGACCGCCACCAATCCAGCCAAGCTCTACGGCCTGTACCCGCGAAAGGGAACGATCGCGATCGGCGCCGACGCCGACGTCGCGGTTTGGGATCCTGAGCGCGAAATCACCCTTTCCAACGCGCTGCTGCACCACGCGGTGGATTACACACCTTACGAAGGCATGCGCATTCGAGGCTGGCCGGCGGTCACGTTGTCGCGCGGCGAAATCTTGTGGGACGGTCGCCGGCCGCAGGGTGCCCCGGGCCGAGGGGAATTTCTCAAGTGCGCGCTGCCCGAGATGGCGCGACCGAAACCGCGCGCAGGCGGGAGCGATGATGTCGCCGTCGCGCAATCTGCCGTGCGCCCGCCCAATGCAGAGCGTCGAGCTGCGCGTTCCGGCCGCGCTCGCCGGGGCGCGGGGCTGCAACCTCAACAGGGACATGGAAAATGACTTATCGCAGTGGCCGTCACTTTTTGCAGATCCCGGGACCGACCAACGTTCCCGACCGTATATTGCGCGCCATCGACCGTCCGACGATCGATCATCGCGGACCCGAGTTCGGGCAGCTTGGCCGACGCGTGCTCGAAGGCCTCAAGCAGATCTTCAAGACCCGCTATCCCGTCGTCATCTTCCCCGCATCGGGTACCGGCGCATGGGAGGCGGCGCTCGTCAACACGCTTTCTCCCGGCGACAAGATTCTGATGTACGAGACCGGCCACTTTGCGATGCTCTGGCACAAGATGGCGACGCGGCTCGGACTCGAGGCCGAGTTCATTCCCGGCGATTGGCGTCATGGCGCCGACGCCGAAGCGATCGGCGCGCGCCTCGCGCAGGACGACGGACACCGGATCAAGGCGGTGTGCGTCGTGCATAACGAAACCTCGACCGGGGTCACCAGCCGTATTCCGCTCGTAAGGAAAGCGATCGACCATGCGCGCCATCCCGCGCTGTTGATGGTCGACACGATTTCCTCGCTCGGATCGATCGACTATCGGGTCGACGAATGGGGTGTTGACGTGACCGTCGCCGGCTCGCAAAAGGGCCTGATGCTGCCACCCGGGCTTTCGTTCAATTCGATCAGCGATAAAGCGTTGGCGGCCGCGAAGTCGGCACGGCTGCCGCGCTCCTACTGGGACTGGGAAGATATGCTCGCCAACAACCGCAGCGGCTATTTCCCGTACACGCCGGCTACCAACCTTCTCTATGGCCTTGACGAGGCGATCAAGATGCTGCTCGAGGAGGGCCTCGATCAGGTGTTCGCGCGACACGCGCGGCATGCCGAGGCGACACGACGCGCGGTGCGCGCCTGGGGCCTCGAGCTGCTGTGCGCAGAGCCCTCCGAGTACAGCAACTCGCTCACTGCGGTGATGATGCCCGAAGGTCACGACGGCGATCGCCTGCGCCAGATCATCCTCGAGCGTTTCGACATGTCGCTCGGCGCGGGCCTGACCAAGCTCAAGGGCAAGGTGTTTCGCATCGGCCACCTCGGCG
>DASWDF010000221.1:0-20656 GCA_036395475.1 Casimicrobiaceae bacterium | reverse complement strand
CCGTAGACCAAGTCCAAGTACCGGAGCCGGGAACCTTGGCTCTGTTGGGTGCGGCCCTGTTCAGCTTGGCCGCGCTCCGTCGCCGCAACGCCTTGCGGTAACCCGCGCCCGCTGCGATTGTCACGGAACCTCTTTGCGAGGTACGCCTACTATCTTGAGGAACAGCGCCGAGATTCGTGGGCGCCTGACGGATCGAGCTTCCAAGTTTTTGGCTCTAATTTGTCAAGAGTTGTAGATGCGAGCGAGCGACTGCCATCTCGCTGAACCCTTGAACGAATGGTGGGCCGTGAAGGGATCGAACCTTCGACCAACGGATTAAGAGTCCGCTGCTCTACCAGCTGAGCTAACGACCCGGGATCGGAGCGACTGCGGGTGCCGCCGCCGGAGGCGAAAAATAATCCGGCGGCGGGAAGCGAATTATACGCGGGCAGCCGCCCGGGCGGCAACGGATCTCAGTCGTCCTTCGCCACCACACCTTGCGGCGTAGCGGGCAGTCCGACGACGTAGATGCTGTAGGTGTGGCCTGCGATCACCGCGACCGAGGGGAGCTTGAGCGCCACCGACGTGGTTCCGGCGATGTTGAAGTCGAACTCGTACAAGGTCCCGATCGTTGCGTCCGCGGTGACCTCGATGTACGACGAGCCCGAATTGCTGGCCAATCCCGAGACCTGTTTGCTGAAATTGACGTAGACGTCGAGCGGCCCCAGGCCGGGCGACACGTTTACGAACCGGACGCGAGCGCGGCCTGCCGGCGGCGGCAGATTGTTGTCGTTGAGCAGGAGCGGGATGAGCGCCCCGGCCGGCCCGCTGAACGCAAGCGACGTGTCCGTCGCTGAAGCCAGCGTCGCGACCAGTGTCAGCAGGTTTGCGCCAGGCGTCGCCGTCGCTTGCACCGCGAAGGTGTGCGAGCCGGCGGTGGTCGTGACGTAATTCGATATACCGGCGAAGGGGATGTTCGACAGCACAATATTGTTGTCGACGAGGACGTTCAACGGCGAGGCGACCGAAGACGCGTTGAGAACCTTGAACTCGGCCAGCAGATTGTCGATGACCTGCCCGGTGCCCGCGTCATCGATGTTGAGCAGCGCGACGTTGGGGAGCCTGCTGCTACCCTTGGTGAAGATCACCGCCTGATAAGTCGCTTGATTGTTGGTGAAAGCCTGGACCCCGGTATCGTATATGACGTCTTTCGTGCTCGCAGCAGTCACGCGCAGCTCATAGCTCCCTGTGTTCACCGGGACCAGGCTGCTGGTGGCGCCCACGCCGACGTTCGCCAGGGTGGGCGAGGTCGAGTTGAGATCCGCGCCCGCCGCGGTGAGGTAAACGTCGACCGCGCCGATTCCGGCAGCGACGTTGGTCACGCGAAAGTTGAAGCTTCCCGAATTCGGCGCCGTAATGCCACTCTCCAGGAGGAGCACGCTTTGCGCAGACGCTACCGGCCCGTACACGATGTACGAGTAGTTGTTCCCGCCGATGGTGAGGGTCGTGTCGATGGCAAATGTCGTTCCGGCGTTGGCGCTGACCTTGAACTCGCGGTTTCCCCTCCCGGTGCTCAGGTACTGCGTCAGACCCTGAAAGGGCAACGCGTTGACCAGCGCCGCATCGTTGTCGAGCTGGAGGCTGATCGCCGCCGCGTCGGGAATTACGTTCACGACGCGGATCTTCGCGTCGCTGCTGCCGCTGTTCTTGGACGTGCAGCTGACGAGCGCCAACGAGAGCAGGCATAGCAGAATGATCAGAAAGCGACGCGAGTTCATCCATGTCTCCATGGGCAGGTTGTCGAATTTGCGATGGTCGAACCGGATCGGTGTTGGCTTAAGAGCCTTAGGCCTAATTATCGCCGACGACTACGCCTTGACGCGCGGCGCCCTGCCCGACGACGTACACGGTGTAGGTCTTGCCGGCGGCGATCAGGACATTGGGCAGCATGAGCGCTGGGGTCGTGGTCCCGGCGACGTTGAAATCGAATTCGTATGCAGTTCCGGTCGTGTCGGCCGCGAGCTCGGCATACGGCGATGCCGAATTCGACGCCACTGCCGAGAATAGCCTGACGAAGTTGACGTAGACGTCCATAGACGCGAGGTCGGGCGAGGCATTGACGAAGCGGACGCGGGCGTGGTCCACCGCCGACGGCAGGTTGTTGTCGGTCAGGACCAATCCCTGGAGCGCGCCCGCGGGTCCGCTGACGACGATCGACGTATCCGTGGCCGGGGCGAGGCTGGGCGTGAGCGTCAGCAGATTCGCGCCCGGGGTCGCAGCCGATTGAATGGAGATCGTCCGCGAGCCGGCGATAACCTTTTCGTAGTTCGAAACGCCCGCGAAGGGCACGTTCGCGAGCGCCAGCACGCCGTCGACAAAGACGTTGAGCGGCCCGACGGAAGAAGCGTTGGTCAGCTTGAACTCAGCCAGGAGATTGTCGACGAATTGCCCCGTTCCGTCCTGATCGAGGTTCAGGACCGCGATATTGACCAGTTTGGCGCTCCCCTTGGCGAAGGCAACGACTTGCACAAGGGTCTTGTCGCCGAAGCTCAGCGTCGTTCCGCTATCGAAAATAACTTCCTTGGTTCCGTTCGGCGTCACTCGGAGCTGGAAATTCCCGGCCGTGGCGGGCACGAAACCCGTCGTGCCCAAGTAAGTCGCGTTGGCGATCACGGGCGCCGTTGCGGAAATGTCCGCGCCCAGAGGCGTGAGGTACACGTCGATTCCGCCGGCAATTGCGGCCAGATCGATAACCCGCAGGAAAAAAGTGCCGCCGTTGGGGATCGGCAGGTTGGTGTCGAACTGCAATACCGTATTCGCGGCCTCCACGGCCCCGAACACGACAAACGTGTAGTCGGCACCGGCGACGAGCCCAAGCGTCGTGCCGATCAGCGTCGTGGCGCCGCCGTCGACGCTGACCTTGAACTCACGCGAACCGGGATTGACGTTGAGATATTGCGTCAGTTGCTGGAACCCGAGGCCCGTCACCACCGGCGCGTCAGTGTCCAGCGTCAACGTGATTCCGGCTGCGTTGGGGATCAGATTCAGGACTCGCACGCGCGTCGTGATGGCGGTAGCGCCCACGCCCTGGCCGGTATTGCAGCCGGGGAGCGCGACCGCGACCGCGCAAAGGCAAAGCAGGACGCAGACGGCGCGGCGGACGTTCATTGAGTTTCCGGTGGGCAGATGGTGCTGCGTACGTCGGCGCGCCCTTTGCCCGTTGACCGGGCGTGCAGGGAAAGGCAGACGCGGTGGCGATCCAAACAACAAATTATAACCCGGCAGGCTCGAGCCCGGGCAACGGTCGGATGTGAACGCTCGAGGGTCACGCGGCAGCAAACGCCTCAGAGTTGGCGCACCGTGAAGCCGCGTCTTCGCAGCAGCTCGACGATGCCGTCCTTGCCGACGAGATGCAGCGCGCCGACGGCCACGAAGCTTTTCGGTCCGGAGCGGGCGATGTCGGCGATCCTGTCGGCCATGAGGCGGTTGCGTTCATCGATCAAACGCGGCAGCAGAATGCTTCCGAAGACCGAGTCCTGTTTCTTTTCGTGCTGGAGCTCGTCTTCGAGAGCCCGCGCATCCGCATTCGCCCAGGCGTCGACCATCGCCTTCAGTCGGGCCTCGAAGCGGCTGTCCTCGAGCTCGGAGAGTGTCTGTTCGAGGAACGCCTGCTGCTGCGCCGGCGACATCCGATCGAAGATCGCGAACTGATCGGAGAGCGTCTCGAGGCCGAGAATCTCTTTTTGCGCTGCGCGGGCATAGTCCATGAGGTAGAACTCGTTCGCCAGCTCCGGGTCGTAGCCGCGCCGCTTCGCCTCGAGCAGCAAAAGCGTTTGACCCAGCATCCACGGCTTCATCTTTAACGCGACCTCTTGCGGAAACTGATACCGAGCAAGTCTTGCGCTGACCTTCTCCATCAATGCCGGCGGCAGCTTCTGATCGAGCGTGATTCCATCACCGTACATCGCGGCTGCCGCAGTGTCAGCGTTCACGGTGGTTGCGTCGGTGAGGTTCACTTCCAGGTAGAGTCGTTGGGACGCGGCCAGCGCCAGACTCGCCTGCCTGCTCAAAGGATTGAGCTCCGGCTTGCCGACATGCAGCGTTCCGAACAGGTAAACCGTATTCGCGCCGGTCCGGATCTCGTAGAGGAGCCCGCGCCGGGGCAAGTCCTGCCGCGCCTCCAGTGCGGGTGAAGCCGCAACCGCGGTCGCGGCGTACGCCGCGACAAGCGCCGCCGCCCAAATCAGCCTTGGACAACCTAGCCAATGGCGCACGACGAATCCAGCAAGTGGAATGTTGTCCCGGCGAGAGCGACAAGGAATTGCATGCTGTCGGAGAGCCCTTTGCCCGCGCACTGGTAGGCCGTACTGGACTCGAACCAGTGACCAACGGATTAAAAGTCCGCTGCTCTACCACCTGAGCTAACGGCCCGCCGAAGGGCGCAAATTATAGCCAATCGCGCGCCCTCGCGCAAAAACGCGCGCGATTGCCCGTCAATTCAAATCGCGAATGAGAACGTTTGGCAGCGACATGAAGTCGATCCCTTCGTCGCGCAGCGCCTCGGCTTCGTCGGGCGTGGCTTGGCCGCGAATCCCGCGCTTCGGAGCTTCTTCGTAATGAATTTTGCGCGCCTCTTCCGGAAAGGCGCGGCCGACATTCTCGGTTTCGGCGATCAACCGGCGCATGAGCTTGAGGACGTGCCCGTCGCCACCGGCGACTGCGACTTCCTTCCGGTCTTCGGCGCGACCCTCGCCGTGGTCTTCAGCGGGCGCGGCGGCGCGGCCGATCTGAACATTCGCCGACGGCCGGCGCTCGATCGCCGCGTCGTCGCATAGCGGGCAGCGAATCAAGGTCTCTTCGCGCTGGCGCGCAAAGTCTTCGGCCGAGGCAAACCAGCCCTCGAACCGGTGTTGACGTCTACAGATCAGGTCGTAAACGATCATGTTCCCGTTTTACCAGCAGCCTAGCCCGCGCGCCAGTACTGATATTTCAGCGCCGTCGCGCAGCCGGCGATGATCGCCGCCAGGGCGATGAAAGAGCCGATCGCCAGGGTCGAAATGCCTGTTAGGCCCTGCCCGATCGTACAACCCAGCGCTGTCACGCCTCCAAATCCCATTAACACGCCACCGACGATATGGTTGACCAGATCCTCGGTCGACGCAAACCCTTCCCAGCGGAAGCTACGGGTCGCCAGGGCCATCGCCGCCGATCCGACCGCCATGCCCAGGACGCCTGCAATGCCGAATGTAACAATGCGTGACTGATCGCTCCACAGCAGCAGAAGTTCCAGCGTATAGGCAACCGGCGCCACGAAGCTGTACGACTCCGGTCTTCCCGAGTTGGTGGCGATGAATGCCTCTTCCAACGTCCGCGGATCTTCCGCGAGATGCCCAAGGTGCCCGGTGACGTACCACCCGCCGGCGACGATCGCGCCGATGATGAGGCCCCCCGCGATCATCTCGCGGCTCTCGCGAAAATCGCGGCTCGCCAGCGCGAAGACCGCGACGGCCGCGGCTATTGCAAGCGACAACGCAAGCTTGACCGAGCCTCCGCCGTTCAAGGCGTCGGCCACGCTGCCCAGGTCCGAGTGTGCGGCGCCAAAGGCGCTCGTATCCAGCCGCAGCGTGTCGAGTGTGCTGACACGCCACACAGCAAACAATCCCTTCAACGTCATGTACGCCGCTATCGCGAGCACGACCAGCGTAACGATCGACTTGAGACTGCCCCCGCCCGCGCGGACCAGCAACTTGCTGCCGCAACCTGAGGCAAGCGTCATGCCGAAGCCGAAGAGAAATCCGCCGACAAGGTGCGACGCCCATGCGACCTGCGCCGTCGTGTAAATCGATTTGCCCGGATCGGCGAGTCCGGTTGCCTCGAGCCATGTCACGCCAGCGATGGCTACGGCGATCGCAAGCAGCCACATGCGCATGCGCCGCCAGTCGCCGATGGTGACCAGATCGGTCACCGCGCCCATGGTGCAGAAGTTGACACGGTTCGCCACTGCGCCGAATACCACGGCGAGCCCGAACGCGCACCATGCGACCAGCGCGGGAAGATGTTGGAGGTCTGGCACGATTCGACTTTTCGTCCCTGCGAAATCCTCGGCAGGGGGGCGAATTATCGCATGCATGCCCAGGCACCTTAGCCCCGAGGCCGCGCCTGCGCCGTTAACAGGATGAACCGCACCGATCGAGCTGCGGGAAGGAGAAACCATGTTGCGAGCAGTGAAACCTTCGATGCTCGGCGTCGCGCTCACCGCGTCGTTCGCCGCGGCGATGTTTGTTGCCGACGGCCAAGCGCACGGCGTCCTGCCGCAAACGCAAGCGACCGTCGAGATCGTCGACCGCACCGAAGGTCGCGTGCTGCCGATGTACTGGCATCAGGGACGGCGCTATGTCGTCGGCAAGCCCGGCAACGAATACACGATCCGCGTGCGCAACGGGGGAAGCGGTCGCGTCCTCGCGGTGATGAGCGTCGACGGCGTCAACGTCATCACCGGCGACACGGCATCGATGCAGCAATCCGGTTACGTGCTCGCGCCTTACGAGAGTGCCGACATCGCCGGCTGGCGCAAGAGCATGGCTAGCACCGCGGCGTTCTACTTCACCGCACTGCCCGATTCGTACGCCGCGCGCACCGGCCGGCCGGACAACGTTGGCGTGATCGGTGTTGCGCTGTTTCGCGAGCGGGCGCGGCCGATCGCGCTCGAAGAATTCCGGCGCAAGGACGCGGCGCGTGCGGAAGGTTCGTCGGCGCCTGCGGCGAACGCAACCGCGGATGCGAAGGAGGCGGCAAGCGGCTCGGTCGTGCCATCGACGCAGGAACGCCTGGGCACCGGCCACGGCCGCAGCGAAACCTCGTATGCGAGCTACACCCGGTTCGAGCGCGCGAGCGACACGCCGGCGGAGACGATCGCGATTTATTACGATTCGTACGAAAACCTGCTCGCGCAGGGCGTGCCCGTCGGCTCGCCGCCGCTGGCCCGGTTCCGTCCCAACCCGTTTCCGGATGCAGGCCGCTTCGTCCCGGATCCGCGGCAGTAACACAACGAGCCTCGCTTGCCACCGCATGGCCCGCCTCGCATACTGGGCGGGCCATGCCCGCTCCTGCCGCGACGACCGACGAAGACCTCATGCTCGCGTACGCCGCCGGCGACGCCGCGGCGTTCGATGCGCTTTACACCCGGCACAAGGGCGGCGTGTACCGCTACCTGCTGCGTCAGTGCCGCCAGGGCGGTGTCGCCGACGAACTCTTCCAGGACGTATGGATGAATCTGATCCGGGCTCGCGCGAGCTACGCGCCCACTGCCAAGTTCACGACGTGGCTCTACCGCCTGGCGCATAACCGGCTGATCGACCACTACCGCGCGAGCGCGCATCTGACGCTCGTCTCCGCCGACGACGAGGCGCATGAGGAAACCGTCGCCGCGCTACCCGGCGCTCGCGGTGACGATCCACGCGTTCGCGCCGAGAACCGCGAGCTCGGCGAACGTCTGCGCGCCGCCGTCGCGGCGCTGCCGCCCGCGCAACGCGAGGCGTTTTTGCTGCAGCAGGAAGGCGGCCTGTCGCTCGCCGAGATTGCGGCTGTGACCGGCGTCGGAACAGAGACCGTGAAGAGCCGGCTGCGTTATGCGCTCGCCAAGCTGCGCGGCGATCTCGTGGACCTCGACGACGGATTGCGGGAAAGTCTGGGATGAACGAGACCGAACGCGACCGCCGACTCGACGCTGCGTGGAGCGCAGCCAGCCGTGAGGAGCCGCCACCGTCGCTCGACGCTGCGATTCGTGCCGCGGCCCGGCGCGCAGTCGATGCGGCGCCGCGCAAGCGCGACAAGCATTGGTGGTACCCGCTCGCGGCCGCCGCCACCGTGGCCGTGCTCGCGGTCGGCATCATCCAGTTAACGCCGCCCGAGCAGGTCGCGCCGACCATCGTCGTCGCCGACATGACGGTCGCGCCGCGCGAAGCGAACAAGGATCAGGCGCGGCCGGTCGCGCCCGCCGACACCAAGATCGTCGAGCCATCCCCAGCGATCACCGCAGGCTCGCCGCCCGCAACACCGGCGCCCCCGGCGCAAGCGTCGGCGCGGCGCGCTCAGACAGCCGCGTCGGGCAGTCTTGCCGGCGAGGGCGGTCAGGCGCCCGCAACCGAAAAGGACGCGCCGAAGCAGCCGCTGGCGGCGAAGCGCGAGCTCGCGGCGCAGGAGAAGCTCGCGAGCGACAAATCCGACGCAGGCGCCGCAAACACCGCGGCGTCGCCCCCCCCGGCGACACCGGCGACGTCCGCGCCGCCGCGCAGCGAGCCGTTCCCCGCCGCCGCCGCGCCCGAGCCGCGACGCGACGCCTACGCGGAGGAACGCAAGCCCGCGCCGAATACTCCGGCGAAAGCCGCTGCGCCTCAGGTCGCGCGTTCCCCCGCGGCGCCGAGCGCGGAGGAGGCGCAAATGCGGAGCCGGGTCGCGATGGCGAAGATTGCGACGACCGATGAAGCCAAGGCGAAGGAAGCATCCGCGCGCAGCGTCGAGGAGTGGATCAAACGCATCCGCGACCTGAAGAACGAGGGCCGGCTCGACGAAGCGGCGAAGGAGCTCGCGGCGTTTCGTAACGAGTACGGCGAGCGCGCCGATGCGCTGTTGCCCGCCGACCTCCGTACAACGAACGCGCAGCCGGCGGCGAAATAAGGCGATTGTCGTAGCTGTCGTAGCCCGGGCTGAGCGTAGCGATGCCCGGGAAGCCCGCCGACGAAATCCCGGGCTTCGCGCTCCGCGCTCAACCCAGGCTACGCACTGTCAAAGCTGTCGTAGCCCGGGCTGAGCGAAGCGATGCCCGGGACGCCCGCCGATGAAAATCCCGGGCTTCGCGCTCCGCGCTCAACCCGGGCTACGCGGCTACGACCGGGCTACGCCGGGCCTACGTACGCCGGCGCCGGTTGCGTGAAGTACGCGTGCAGGATGTGATAGACCATCAGGTAATTCTTCTGCTGGAAGCTCGCGTGCGAGATGCCGGCCATCACGGAGAGCTGCTTGTCCGGGTGCGGCAGACGCTTGAAGAATTCGACCAGATCATCGAAGGCCGCGATGCCATCGTACTGCCCGCGCAGGATGAGTGTGGGCATCGTGATCCTGACCGGATCGACGACCGGAAGCTTGGAGCACATGTCGATGTAGGTGCCGTTGGGCATCGAGTCGTCGAGGGCGAGGATCGCATCGGCGAAAGCATCGACGACGCGCGGCTCCGCGGTGTCCGGATGATCGCGCTGGAAAATCGAATGCACGAACGCGCGGTCGATCGGCCTGCGCTTGGTGGCGAGAAACTCCGGCAGTTTCTTCCTGCGCTGCTCGAGCGTCGGCGCGCCTTTCCCGGTCCACACGAACGCGTCGAGCGCCAGGCGCGATACGCGGTCCGGATGGCGCTGCGCAAACAGCGCTGCGCGCAGCGCCCCCGACGAGATCCCGTAAACCATGAACGCGCGAATGCCGCGCGTGTGGATGATGTACTCGGTCGCTGCAGCGAGATCGTAGGCGCCGTCGGCGATGTCGCAATAGATATCGCGCTCTTTGCCGGACCGCCCATAGCCTTCCATGTCGACGGTCCAGCAGGCAAAGCCGCGCTGCGCGAACCAGTCCATCGCGGAGGAATCCGGCCGGCCGGGAACGACGAGATCGAAAGTCGGCTGCGAAGCCATCGACGAGCCGTGAACGAAAAGCACGGCCGGCTTGCCCTCCGGCGAGTCGACATACTTTTCCCACAGGAACAGCCGGACGTCGCCGTCGGGCGTTTGCTTCTGCGTCCAGTGCTCGACGCCGGTCACCCCCGCGCTCGTTGTCATCGTGTCTTCCTAAGAGGCAAATGCAGAACGTCGCGAGCAGGGCCGGATGCGAGGCGTCCCGCAGCGAGGCGGGAGACAGTACAGAAGAAGTACGGCGAGCGCCGAGCGAGGACACAACAAAGCAGACGGCCCGCGCAGCAGTTATGCATCTAGTCGATCTTCGCGCCGGTTTCGCGGATGACCTTCGCCCAAAGCTCCTTCTCCGAGCGGAAGAACGCCCCGAACTCGGCGGGCGTCGAACCGACGACCTCGATGCCGGCGCTCGCCATGTAGGTCTTCACCTCGGTGGCCGCAAGCACCTGCGTGAGCTCGCGAAAAAGCTTGTCGATGATCGGCGCCGGCGTTCCTTTCGGCGCGAGCAGACCCATCCAGACGTAGGCCTCGTAGCCCGGCACGCCCGACTCCATGACGGTGGGTACGTCAGCAAGTTGCGGCGAGCGTTTCGCTCCGGTCACCGCCAGTGCCCGGAGCTTGCCCGCCTTGATGTGGCCGACCATGCCGGCTGTTCCCGGGATCGACACTTGCACCTGTCCGCCGAGCAGATCGGCCGTCGCCTGGCCGCTGCCGCGATATGGCACGTGATTCATCTTCATCCCGGTCATCGACGCGAGCAGCGCGACGAAAAGATGCTGGCCGCTGCCGTTGCCCGACGATGCGTAGTCGATCCGGCCGGGCCGCTCCTTCACGTACGCAACGAACTCCTGGAACGTTTTGACCGGCAGTGACGGGTGGACGACGAGCACGCCGGGCTCGCGACCGATCAGCGAGATCGGCGCGAAGTCCTCGATCGGATCGTAGGGAAGCTTGGGATACAGCGTGGCGCTGATCGCATTGGTCTGCGAGGCGAGCAACAACGTGTACCCGTCTGCAGATGCCTTCGCGACGACATCGGTGCCGATGGTCGCGCCCGCGCCGGGCTTGTTGTCGACGATCACCTGCTGGCCAAGCCGCTTCGAGAGCTCCTGCGCAATCACGCGCATCGGCCCGTCGACCGCGCCGCCCGGAGAGAACGGCACGACGACCCGCACCGGCCGCGATGGATAGTCCTGCGCTCGCGCCGCGGACATCGCCAACGCGACGAACACCGTCGCGGCGAGCAGTAGCGCCGCGGACAAACGCTTCTTCGACCCGAACATCGCGAGATTATGCACCCGCGCGCTGGCGCAGCAGCTTCTTGATCGGCGCGGGCAACGCCGCGCCCGCGACTTCCGCGAGTGGCAGCCACAACAGGCCCGGCTCCTCGGCGCGGCGCGGCCAGGTATGCACCGCACAGGGCTGAGGGTGCAACGTCAAGCGGAAGTGCGTGAAGCCGTGCTCGATCGCCGGCAGCGGCGGCTCAAGTGCGACCTCCGCGGCAAAACGGGCCTGGCAATGCGCGACCACATCGGCACCGGGCGCAAGCTCGGGCAAGCTCCATAACCCGGCCCAGATGCCGATGGCCGGACGTTTTTCCAGCAGCACTTCGTTGTGACGCTCGAGCAGCAGCACCGAGACCGTGCGCAGCGGCAAGTCTCTCTTCGGCCGCGGTGCGGGCAGCTCATCGATGCGGCCGTCGCGCCGGGCGACGCAATCGCTTGCAACCGGGCACGCATCGCAGCGCGGCGATTGGCGCAAGCATACCGTCGCGCCGAGATCCATCAGCGCCTGCGTGTACGTCTCGATGTCCTTTGCCGGAAGCAACGATTCCGCGCACTGCCAGAGAGAGCGCTCGACCGCGGGATCGCCCGGGAAACCCGCGATGCCGGCATGCCGCGCGAGCACGCGCTTGACGTTGCCGTCGAGGATCGCGCCGCGTGTGCCGAACGCGAACGCCGCGATCGCCGCCGCGGTCGAGCGACCGATGCCCGGGAGCCCCGCGGCTGCCGCGACGTCGCGCGGGAACGCGCCGCCGTGCTCGTCGACGATCGCCTTGGCCGCGCGATGAGCGAGATGTGCGCGGCGATAGTAGCCAAGCCCGCTCCAGAGCTCGAGCACGCGCTCGAGCGGCGCGGCGGCGAGGCTGGCGACATCGGGAAACGCGCTGAGGAAGCGCCCATAGTATGGAATCACGGTCGCGACCTGCGTCTGCTGCAGCATGATCTCGGAGAGCCAGACGCGGTACGGATCGCGCGTATGCTGCCAGGGCAGGTCGCGCCGGCCGTGCTTTTTCTGCCACGCGACGAGTCGCGATGCGAATGATCGCGGCAAGGCTGGCCTGCTAGGGAACCTCTGAATAAGCCCCGCGTGGCCGCGACGGCGGCTTTCCGGGATGAGATGCGCGAAGCGACGCGAAACCCGTGGCAGGAACCACGGGCGAGCGGCGCGACAAAGCAGATCGCCCGGAAAGCCGCCCTCCCTTCGGGTTTCGGCGCAATGGCCTCATCTGCGTTGTTGCGCGGCTTGCGAATAGGCCGAGCTATTCGCTGCGCCGCGACGCCTAGCATCTGAAGCCATTGCGCCAGAAACGCGGCTCATGTGGGGCTTGTTCAGAGGTTCCCTAAGCGCTCTTACCGCCCGGAAAGGCGCTGCCGCGCCTTTCCGCCAGCTTCGGACCCGGGATATTTCGCGACGAGGTCCTCGAGCGTGCGCCGCGCGCCTGCAGCGTCGCCGAGCTCGGTGAGGCAGCTCGCGATGTTGAGCATCGCGTCGGGCACTTTCTGGCTGTCGGGATACATTGCCATCAGCTGGCGCTGCGTCGCGATCGCGGTGCGAAAGTCCTTGAGCGCGTATTGCGCGTTGCCTGCCCAGTACAGCGCCGAGGGCGCCAGCGGGCTGCGCGAATTCGCGCGTGCGAACGCCTGGAAGCTCGCCGCCGCGGCGGCATAGTTGCCGGTCTTGAACTGGTCGAGCGCGGCGTCGTACGCACGCTGCTCGGTGACGATGTCGGCTGCCGATGCAAGCGGACGCGCCGGCGTTACGGCGGGCGAGGCGCCGGTACTTGCCGGCGCACTGTCCGCGGCGGGCGGGCCGGTCGCCGCAGGCGCGGCGGCGCTTTCCAGCTTGCGCAGCCGCCCGTCGAGATCGAGATACAGATCGCGCTGGCGCTTTTGCGCCTGCTCGAGCTCGTAGGTCAGCACCTCGTACTGGCCGCGGAGCTTCGCGATGTCGGCCTTGATCTGCTCGACGTCGTGGAGAAGCTCGACCAGACCCTGACTCTTGACCGTCGTCTCGAGCGTGCCGAGGCGTGCATTGAGAGAGCTTTCGAGCTGATCGACGCGGCCCTTGAGCAAGTCGATGCGCTTGCGCGCCTCGTCGTCGTCGAACAGCGCCGCGTGCGCCGGCGCGATGGCAAGCTGCGCGGCGACGAGGAGCAACAGGACGATGGGCGCGACCGCGACGCCCAGACGACCGCCCAACACCCTCTACTCGCCCGCGTAGACGACGTCGTCGCGTCGGTTCTCGGCCCAAGCCGCTTCGCCGTGACCCGGATTCTTCGGCTTCTCCTTGCCGAAGCTCACGGTTTCGACCTGCGTGTCGGTCGCGCCGAAGAGCAGCATCATGCGCTTGACGGTATCGGCGCGTCGTTGGCCGAGCGCGATGTTGTACTCCCGGCTGCCGCGCTCGTCGGCGTTGCCCTGGATCGTCATCCGCGCACTGCGGTTGGTTTGCAGATACTTCGCGTGCGCTTCGATCAGCGGTTTGTATTCGTCCTTGACCGCGTAGCTGTCATATTCGAAGTAAACGCTGCGCTTGGAGAGCACATTGCGCGGATCGCGCAAGGGATTCCCAAGCGTGCCGGCCGCGCTTCCGGTGACAGCGCTGCCCGTCGTGCCTGCGGTCCCGGCGCCCGGCGCTGTCGCGCCGGTTGACGGCGTGCGCTCCTCGACGGGCGCCTTGTCAGTCGTCTGCGTCGTCTGACAGCCCGCCAGCAGCGCGGCAATCGCGATGCCCGCCCAGAGTGCGTGTCTGAAGGTTCGGTGGCTCAGTTGGTGCATGATCAATCTCCCATGGTCACTTGGGGAGCGGGCCCCACGCGGGCTCGCGCACATCGCTTGCCGCGGCAGTAAGCCGCTGCTTCACGCGACCGTCGCTGGAGACCGCGGCCAATATACCACGCCCTCCATTCCCGGACGCGTACAGGACCAGCTTGCCATTGGGCGCGACCGACGGCGATTCGTCGCTCGTTCCCTGCGTCAATACCTGCACCTGTCGCGTCGCGAAATCCTCGATCGCGACGTTGAAGCGGCCGCCGTCGCGGCGCACGAAAACAAATCCCTTGCCGTCGGGCAAATGCCTCGGCGACACGTTATAGCTGCCGTCGAAAGTCATCCGCTCGACCGCCCCGTTGCCGAGCGTCAGCCGGTAGATCTGCGGGCTGCCGCCGCGGTCCGACGTGAACAGGATGGACTTCCCATCGGGTGCAAAGTTCGCTTCGGTATCGATCGCGGCCGAGCTCATCAGCCGCTGCACGCCGCTGCCGTCCGCATTGATCAGGTAGAGCTGAGAGCCGCCATCGCGCGAGAGCGTGACGGCGAGCCGGCTGCCGTCGGGCGCCCACGCGGGCGCGCTGTTGCTGCCGCGGAAGTTCGCGAGTACCTGCCTTTGCCCGGTCGCGAGCGATTGCACGTAGACGATCGGCTTCTTGTTCTCCAGCGAGACGTACGCGATACGCGTGCCGTCGGGCGACCAGACCGGCGACAGGAGGGGCTCGTTGGAAGTGACGATGATTTGCGCGTTGTAGCCGTCTGCTTCGGCGACCAGAAGCTCGTAGCGCGGTCCCTGCTTGGCGACGTAGGCGATGCGCGTGCTGAAAACGCCGGCGTCGCCGGTCAGCTTCTCATAGATGATGTCGGCGATCTTGTGCGCAGTGGCGCGAAACTGCGACGGCGTGACGACGTAGGAGAAGCCCGCAAGCTGCGTCTGCTTCACCGCATCGAGCAGGAAGAAGCGCACCTCGACCCTGCCCTCCGACCGCGGCGTCACGCTGCCGACGACGACCGCGTCCGCGCCCCGCGCGGTCCACTCGCCGAAGCGGACGTCGTCCGCGCGCGCCGGCAGCGGGTTGACGCCGGCGGGATCGATCAGCTTGAACAGGCCGCTGCGGGCAAGGTCGGCGCCTACGATCCCGGTCAAAGGATAGGGATAGTTGGCTTCGCCGGCAAACGGCACGATCGCGATCGGCACCGTCGTCCCGCCCCCGCCGATGATCTCGATGGTGAGCTGGGCACGCGACGCCGTGCTCGCGAGGGCCAACGCAAGCGCCGCGACCCACACGAGGGTTGCAAAAAAGCGAGGCGGTCGGATCATCGGTAGCGAAGGGCGCTCGGTTCGGCGGTCGGCAGGCGACGGCGAGACGCGAACGTTATGGCATGTGGATTATAACGAAGAGACGAGCCGAATCGGGTCGATGCACCGTCAGTGCGGCCTGATCATACCGTCCAGCCCGAACGCATCGCGCAAGCGGTCGGCCGTGCGTTTCGCGTCATCGCGATTCGGATAAGGGCCAACGACGACGCGATAGAGTCCGCCCGTTTCGTGCACCTTGGCTTCGACGCCGAGCACTCCGGTTTGGTTCGCCACATGCGTGACAAACGCCTGCGCGTTGACGTTGTTGGCGAACGCCGCCAACTGGACGACGTAGCCGCCCGCTTCGCGTCCGACCGGGATCGGCGGGGGCGCCGCCGCTCCGGTCGCGGCGACCGGAGGCAGCGGCGCCGCGGCCACGGTCACGGGGGCATCGACAGGCAGCAGGCTCTCGACTTCGACCTCGCCGCTGCCTCGCTGCGCAATGCCGATGCGGTACGCCGCCGCGTACGACAGGTCGATGAGGCGGCCGGCATGAAACGGGCCGCGATCGTTGACCCGCACGACGACGCTCTTGCCGGTAGCGAGGCTCGTGACACGCGCGTACGAAGGCAATGGCAGCGTCGGGTGCGCAGCGGTCATGGCGTACATGTCGTAGATCTCGCCCGTGGAGGTTTTCTGGTTATGGAACTTGCGGCCGTACCACGAAGCGAGCCCGCGCTCCCGGTACGGCCGGAGGCTCGTTGCCGGCACGTAGTCGCGGCCGAAGACCGAGTAGGGACGGTTGGCAAAGCGGTTCAGCGCTTCGAGTCTCGGTATGGCATCGGGAAGCGCGTCGAGATTGGCGGGCGGACTCTCGCCCGGTCCGTCGTCCTTGTAGTAGCCGCCGGGTCGCGACGGTGCTGGCGAGACCGACGGCGGTGCTGCGGGTGCGGGCGGCTCGAGCTTCGGCGTCGCGGTGCATGCGACCAGCGCAAGCGCGATGGCGGCGATGAGCGCACGCGCTGCGAGATCGCTGCCGTTTTGACCGGCACGAGTCGGCGACATATAGTCGGCGATTATACGATCAGCGTTCTTCACCTCGCGCGCGGAGGTCGGGTGAGAAGAATTGCATTGCTCGCCGGCGCGGCGCTCGCGCTCGCGATCGTCGCATTCGTGCTCGGCTTGCGCGCTGCCGGGAAGGCGGATGCCGGCGGGTTTCTCGGCCCCGCGTCCCTGCTCTCGGACTTGAATCTCACGCTCGAGATTCTGCTCGTCCTGGGGCTGACGTTCGGCATGGCGCTCGCTCGCAGCGGTCGCATCGAAGCGCACCGCCTCAACCAGACATCATGGGTGCTGGTAAATGCCGCGCTGGTCCTCTGCGTCATGATTCCTTCGCTGCAGAATGCGAAACCCAAGAGCCTCGCCGATTTCGCGAAGCTTTCGACCGGACTGCCGTTGCTCCACGCGGCGCTAGGCGTGCTGACGCTAGCGGCCGGCCTCTGGCTCGTTTTGCAGATCAACGACGTGCTGCCGCCGCGCTGGCACACGGCTAAGTGGAAGACGCTGATGCGGCTCACGCTTACCGGTTACTGGCTGGTCGCACTGCTCGGCATCGGCATCTACTATGCATGGAATGTCGGCTGATCCCGGCGCAGCCTATCGCAAGACAAGCTCTCGAAACCTCCTAGCCGCACTGGAAGCCCGGCGTTGGTGTTGCGCGATGCCGTTGTGAAGCCGGAATCGTGCCTCCCCGATTTGCCTTCGGTCTCCTGTCTATCGGTACCGAGTAGCAACGTCGTCAAAAAATTTGTAATAGTTACAAACTGTACACAACAACTTGACAGATTACCTGCGCGGTCCTACGATAATTTCGCGCGCGTGCGCAACGGGCAACGTAAGTAACCGGCCAAGTCTTTCGTAACAGCGCAGTCCGAAAAACCAACTCTTCAGAGCGCAATTTGTTCACAGCGTAGCGGCCCAGCGTTTCGTTGACACATGCGGTTCCTTTAGTGGGTCGACGCGAGCCGGTGCCAGCGCTGTGAGGGCTGGCCTGAATTACTACGCCGTTCCTCGCGACACGTGGATCGTGCAGGGCTTCGCGTTGCGCCGGGGAAACGCTGGCGAAGCCGCCGATCGCTGGGTTCGTTCCAGGCCGCGACGTTCCGAAACCACGTAACGAGGAGATTCCCATGAGAGCCAAGCCGTACCTGTATGCGGGCGCGCTCGCCGCTGCGGTGGCCACCGCATTGGGCGCCTGGACCCTGAGCCAGGCCGACCCGAAGAAAGCGCCGAAGGTTCCGACCTACCAAGTCGATCCGTTCTGGCCGAAACTGCCGTTGCCAAGTTCCGACGATCCGCGGACCACCCCTGCGTTTCTCGGACAAAAAAGCACTGCCACCGGAGCGTTCAAGCCGTGGGTGACAGGCGAAGTCGCAGGAACCTGCGTCGACTCGCAGGATCACGTATTCATCGTCACGCGCGGCAACCTTGTCTCGCCGGAAACCGTTGAGGCGGTCCCGGCTCCGCCCGTGATTGAATTCGATACCAGCGGCAACGTGGTCAACGCGTGGGGCGACCGCAACGTCTTGCCGAACGGCATTCACGGCTGCTTCGTCGATTACCAGGACAACGTCTGGATCGCGGGCAACGGCGACGGCATCGTGCAGAAATATCCGCACGATGGCGCGACCACGCCCCTCCTCCAGATCGGAACGCGCGGAGTGTGCGACAACCCGCCGGCCAACACCTGCGGAAACTCGGGAAGTAACCCGCTGGCGAACCAAAGCCAGACGTTGCTTAACCAGCCTGCAGACATGTTCATCGATCCGAACCCGGATCCGGTCACGGGCGAACGCGGCAGCATCTACATCGCGGACGGCTACGGCAATCATCGGGTCGTCGTGTTCAGCGCAACGGGAACATACTTGCGGCAATGGGGCGGGGTAGCGGGTACGGTCAACTACCCGCTCACCGATTCACCCTACCTTTTCGCCGCGGGCGACGGCGGGCATCCGCACTGCGTCGTGCTCGGCAACGACGGTTACGTGTATACCTGCGATCGTGCCGACGACCGCATCGAGGTATTCACCAAGACCGGCCAGCCGGTCCGTATCATCGCTGTCGTTCCCGGCACGGGCGTGACGCTGGGAATAGGAGGCGCGCCGGGACTCGGCACCGCGGGCTCGGCGTGGGACCTCGACTTCTCGAACGACGCCTTGCAGACTTTCATGTTTGAGGTCGACGGTGGCAACGAGCAGATGCACATCATGGATCGTGTCGTGGGCTCGATCCTCGATTCCTGGGGTCAACCGGGACACCAAGCCGGCAAACAGTTCACCTTCCTGCACACGGTTGCGAAGGACTCGAAGGGTAACCTCTATACGGGCGAGACGATCAACGGCCGCCGCGTGCAGAAGTTTACGCACCTCGAGTGCAACGCGGGCATTGGCCAGGGCAGCGGCCAAGGCAACTGCAGCTGACGTGCGAAGATTGCGGCCGGGGACGCCATGTTCCCGGCCGCAGTTTCGGGCCGTCGGAGCCGCGTATCCCGCTGTGCCCGGGAAGTCCGCGGCCCAAGCACGAATCGCTTCGCGGCATGGTCCATCAACGTACGCGGAGGCCTGACATGAGTCATCACCGGTCGTTGCTTGCTTGCGTATTTGTCGCCGCGTGTTTTGCGCTGTTGGCCGCCACGGCGCGCGCGCACGAGTTCAAGCTCGATGCGGTGATGAATGCGTTCGTCAAGATCGAAGCCGAAGAGGCCCATCTGGCCATCCGCGCTCCGCTTTATCTATTCAAATCGGCCAAATTTCCGGTGAAGAATGCCGAGATCGATGTCGCCAACTCAGCGCCCGCGATAGCGCGCGCTCTTGCCGGATTGCAGCACGACGTGATCGTTTTCGAGGATGGACGGCCTTTGAGCGCTTCGAAGGCAAGCGCGCGCTTGTCTCTCCCCTCGGACAAGTCCTTCGAGGCCTACGAACAGGCTGTGCGCCACGTGGCCGAGCCGATCGCCTCGGATACGGCGATCTACATCGATCAAGGCTACGTCGACGCGCATCTCACATACCCGATCGGCTCGCCGAAATCGGTCTTCAGCGTCAGAACGACCGCGGCGCCCGAGCTCGGAAGCTACCTCAAGCTGGCGCTCCGTTATCTGCCGCTCGGCGAGGAAACGCGAGCAATGGTCCTCACCAGCGTCTCGGGAACGGTACACCTAAATCCGCCGTGGTACGGCGCCGCCACGGGCTTCATCAAGCTCGGCATCGCGCACATCCTGGCCGGCACCGACCATCTGCTCTTTCTGCTTTGCCTGATCATTCCGTTGCGCGGCTGGCGGCAGATCCTGGCGATCATCACGACGTTCACCGTGGCGCATTCATTCACGCTGCTCGGTTCGGCGTTCGGCCTGGCCCCGGCAGGCACCTGGTTTCCGCCCTTCGTCGAAACAGCCATCGCCGCGTCGATCGTGTACATGGCGCTGGAGAATATCATCGGCGTCGACGTCGGCCGCCGCGTTCTGATCACCGGCCTCTTCGGGCTCGTTCACGGTTTCGGTTTTTCCTATGGCCTGCAGGAGACCCTGCAGTTCGCCGGCACGCATTTGCTGGTGTCGCTCTTGGCATTCAATGTCGGCATCGAAATCGGCCAGATCCTGGTCCTTGCGGTCATGCTGCCGGTCCTAGCGGTGATCCGTCGCTACCTGCTCCCCGGACGCGTGGGCATGATCATCCTCTCGGCGATCGTCGCGCACATCGGCTGGCACTGGATGTCCGATCGATGGGAGGTACTGTCGAAAGTGAGCTGGCCGCAACCGAGCGCTGCCGGCGTGGCAACGCTTGCGCTTTGGATCACTGGCATCCTCCTTGCGGCGGGCGCCGTCAGCGTGATCGCCAAGCGGCTGCGGTTCGCAGCGGGCAACAACCTCGCGTCGCGACTAAGAGGCGTGGCGGACTAACGCCCGCCTGCCCGAGGATTTCGTAGGGCCGAATTCATTCGGCCCTCACGTCTTGACGAGCTTGCGGTTCGCCTGCACGTTCATCAGGATTCCCAACCCGATGAACAAACTGACGAGCGCCGTGCCGCCGTAGGAAACGAGCGGTAACGGTACGCCGACAATGGGAAGGAGACCACTCACCATCGCCATATTGACGAACGCATAGGTGAAGAACATCAGCGTGATCGCACCGGCGAGAAGACGCGTGAAGAGCGTCGACGCATTGGCGGTGATCATCAGCGCGCGGCCGATGAGCAGCAGATAGAGCACGAGCAGCACCGTATTGCCGATCAGCCCGAACTCTTCCCCGAACACCGCGAAGATGAAGTCGGTGTGTCGCTCGGGCAGGAAATCGAGATGCGTCTGCGTGCCATTGAGCCAGCCCTTGCCGATGACGCCGCCGGAGCCGAGTGCGATCGACGCCTGTGCGCTATGGTAGCCCGCGCCCAGCGGGTCGCGCGCCGGATCGATAAAGGTAAGAATGCGTTCCTGCTGGTAATCGTGGAGATGCGGCCAGACGAGCGGAGCGGCAGCGCCGGCCACCGCGGCGAGACCGAGCATGATCTTCCATGATAATCCGGCGAGATAGAGCACGTAGAATCCAGAGGCGCCGATCATGAGCGCGGTACCGAGGTCGGGCTCCCGTTTGATC
>DASWDF010000220.1:0-37912 GCA_036395475.1 Casimicrobiaceae bacterium | reverse complement strand
GATCCACTGCCGCCGCCTCGGCCGGCGTTGATCACCAACTCGATCGTTGCCGCATGCCGCAGCGTGCGGTCCGCAGTGGGCCCCCAGGCGAACTCGATCTGGCGCTTCTTGATTTTCACCAGCCGCCACTCGCGGGGGAAGTCGAAGTCGGGCCGATGGAACCACCACACGTTGTCTCCGCTCGCGTCGACGAGCTTGAACTGGAGCTCGTTCACGGGCGCGTCGGCGCGCAGGTAGAACGAGATTTCGTAGTTCGCCGGCAGATCGACAGGCAGGACGCGTCGCGCGGCCGCGTACCCGGCCGTGCCGCCGAGATCGAAGTCCAGCCCCAGCGCGGGTCCCGCCGGCCCGGCGGCGGGATGCACCGACGCGCGCACCCCATCGGACATCGCGGCCTGCCACGTCTCGGGGGCGTCGAAGCGATCGAGGATTCGTACCGGTGAGGCGCCGGATTGCGCGGCGAGCCCAGTGCTCCAGGTAGCGACGCAAAGTGCGAGCGCCGTGACGCCGACACGTGCAGCATCGCGCGATCGCCGTGCGGGAAGTCTTGCGAAGCGCATCATCCTTTCACGCTGCCGGCCAGGAGGCCCTGCAGGTAATAGCGCTGCAGCGAGAGGAACACGAGCAACACCGGCACGATCGTGACCACCGAACCCGCCATCATCAGCTCGTCGTCCTGCACGTGTTCGCGCGACAGCGCGGCGAGCGCCACCGGCAAGGTGTAGAGCTCCTTGTCGGTGAGCACGATCAGCGGCCACATGAAGTCGTTCCAGGTTCCGAGCAGCGTGAACACCGCGAGCGTCACGATGATGGGCTTCAGCGCCGGGAGCACGATCGAGCCGAAGATGCGGAACTCGCTGGCGCCATCGATGCGCGCCGCTTCGAGCAGCTCGTCGGGGATCGATAACGCGTATTGGCGCACGAGAAAGATGCCGAAGATGCTCGCCAGTGCCGGGACGATCACGCCGCCGTAGCTGTTCACCAGGCCGAGCTGCTTCAACAAAAGGAACAGCGGCACCATCGCCACCTGGCCGGGGATAACCAGCGCGCCGAGCAGCACGCGGAAGATGCGGTCGCGGCCGGGGAAGCGAAGCTTGGCGAACGCGTAGCCTGCCGCGACGTTGAACACCAGCGATGCAAGCGTCACCGCGGTGGCGAGGAACACGCTGTTGGCGAGATAGCGCCAGAGGCCTCCATGCGCGAAGAGTTCGCGATAGTTGCCGAAGCTCGCGCGGGCCGGCAAGAGTGGCGGCGGGATCGCGCTCGCCTCGCCGGGCGCCATCAGCGACACCGAGCCCATCCAGAGCAGCGGAAACAGTGTGATCAGCGCCGTGCCGAGCAGCAAGCCGTTCACCAGCGGCGTGGCGAGGCGCCGTCTCACGCGACACTCCTTCGCATCCAGCGCAGCTGCACCGCCGTGACGGCGAAGATCAGGAGGAAAAGGACGAACGCCACCGCCGACGCGGAACCCAGGTTCCACCACTTGAACCCTTCCTCGTACATGAGATAGAGGACGCTTACCGTGCTCTGCAGCGGACCACCCTGCGTCATCACGTACGGCTCGGCAAAGAGCTGGAAGTAACCGGCGACGGTCAGGATGCCCACCATGAGCAGGATCGGCGAGAGCATCGGCAACGTTACGTAGCGGAACTGGCGCCCGATCGACGCGCCGTCGATGCGTGCCGCCTCGTAGAGCTCCACGGGGATGGCCTGCAATCCAGCCAACAGGATGATCATGTTGTAGCCGAAATTCTTCCATACCGCGAAGACGATGATCGCGGGCATCGCCCAGTGCGGATCGCCGAGCCAGTCGATCGGCGGAATCCCGAGGCCGCCGAGCGCGTAGTTGAGCCAGCCGTAGCGCGCGTTGAAGAGATAGCGCCAGACCACCGCGGCCGCGACCAGCGTAGTGACGACCGGCGCGAACAGCGCGGTGCGGAAAAACGCCTTGAAGCGGGCAGCAGGCGAATGCAGCAACAGCGCCGCGGCTAGCGAGGCCGCGATCGACAGCGGGACGCCGACCACGACGAAGTAGAGCGTGTTGCCGAGCGCGTGCCAGAAAAGCGGTGTCTGCAGCAACTCGACGTAGTTGCGCAAGCCCACCAGGCGCAAGTTGCGCAAGTCGGCCAGCGCGTAGATGTCGAAATCGGTAATGGAGAGCGCCAGCGCGGCGAGCACCGGGAAGAAGAAAAATACGCCGATGACGGCGAGCGCCGGCCCGACGAACCACCACGCCGCGCGACTGCGTCTCACGGCCCGCCTCGGCGGGAGAGAATCCAGCGGCGCTTCTCGAGGATCCGGTCGGCGCGCGCGTCGAGCTCAGTGGCCGCCTGATCGATCGAGAGCTCGCCGTGTACCGTGCGTTCCGCGACCAGGCGCAACTCGTTGGCGATGCGCTCCCATTCCGGCACCTTGGGCGCGGGCTTCACGCGCTCGAGCTGGTCGCGGAAGGCGCGGGCATAGGCGTCTTCGGCGAGCCTCCCTTCGGTCCAGGTCGAGCGTCGCGGCGGGAGGTCGCCGGTCAGCTCGTGGAACCGGCGCTGGACCTCCGGTTGCGAGAGATACTCGATCCATTGCCACGCGGCGGCCTTGACGCGCGAGGCGCCGAAGACAACGAGGCTCGAGCCGCCCGCGATCGACGCGCCGGGACCCTGGGGTCCGGGCAGCGGTGCGGTCATCCAGCTCTCCTGCGTTTCCGGCGGCAGCCGGCGCTTGAACTCGCCGATGTTCCACGGTCCGGTGACGTAAAAAGAGAAATAGCCGCGGGCGAATTCGCTCCAAACGTTGGACACGTCGGCATTGGTCAGCGGCGGCGCCCAGCCGCGGCGAAACATTTCGACGTAGAACTGCAGCGTACGCCGGAAGCCGGGGCTTTCGAAATTCCCGAAGCGCCCTTCGTCGCGCAGCAGCGGTTCATCCTGCTGCAGCGCGAGAACGAGCAGGGGCTCGAACTCATTGAGCGGCAGGAGGATCGAGTAGCGATCGGGACCCGCGCGCTCCTTGATCGCGGCGAGCATCTGCTGCCACTCGATCCACGACCGCGGCGGCGTCGCGAACCCGGCCTGCGCCAGCAGATCGCGGCGGTAGAACAAAAGCCGCGTATCGACGTACCACGGCACGCCGTAGAGCTTGCCATCGACGACGTTGGTGTCCCAGATCCCGGCGAAGTAGTCGCCGCGGTCGATCGCATGCGAGCTCGCGATTTTGCCATCCAGCGGCTCGAGCGCGTGCAGCGCGACGAATTCCGGTATCCACGTGTTGCCCAACTGGCAGACGTCGGGCGTGGCGTCGCCGGCGAATGCGGTGAGAAGTTTTTCGTGCGCCGCGCTCCATGGCAACTGCTGGACCTCGACCCGGATGCCGGGATGCGTTCGCTCGAACTCGGGGATAAGGTCGGCGACGACCTCGCCTTCGCGACCCATGGCCCAGAAGCGGACCACGGTCTGGTCCGCGGAACGAAAGCTGCAGCTGGCCGCGACAAGAACGAAGCCAATCGTGATCAGACATGCCAGGGAACGTCTGAGCAGGTACCGCATAAGCGGCGTTTCCGGCGCAATGGCGAATAGTTCATCCAATTCGCCAGCTGCGCAACAATGCAGATTTCGGGTGTGCCTCGGGGCTAGCTAATCTCGACGGCGCCGCCGCGGGCCGGGTTACTGCGCCGCAGTCAGCCAGCCGCCGGAGAAACCGGCCCGCTCCAGCCCCCGCCTGAGATGCGGATTCTTCTTCATGACGCGCCAGACCAGCGCCGTGCGCTGGTTTTCGATCATCGCGCAGATGGGTCCCTGGTCGATGCCGAGATAGTCGACGTCTACCCAGCCGAATCCCGCAACAGCGCGGCCATGACGCAGCGGCACGTCGAAATGGAAACTCGAGTTGAAGGCGTCGAAGAAGCCGTACTGGGAATAGATATATTGCCCGAAGCGCCGATGCATCTCGAGCACCGCGGGGATCGCGAGCTCGGGGGCGAACGGGATCGAGGCGACGGTTGCCGTGGGCGCGAGCGTGCAATCGTCGTGCGTGTCGGTACCGCGCGCGGCGTAACCTCGATACATGCGCTTGCCGTTCGCGTCCTCGAGCTCGACATCGGCGGGGCCGTCGCTGGCCGTGATGCCCCAGACGGTCGCACCGTAATCGTTGCAACGCAGCGGATTGGCGATCGCGTAAGCCTGCTGTGCGTAGACCGCGCGGCGGCTGTTCTCGAAGTAGTCCAGCCCCCGCCGGCGCATGTACTCGTCCTGGATCTTGCGAAAATCCATCCACACGTGCGTGTACTGGTGCCCGAAGAGCGGCGCGAAGCTCAGATACTCCTGCCCGAAAACCTTCCGCCAGCTCTTGTCGTAGGTGCTGGTCCATTCGGTCCAGGCCTGCTCCCCGACGGAGAAGGTCGGCGAGCCCAGCGCCAGCAGATAGACCAGCATCGCTTCGTTGTAGCCCCGCCAGTCGTATTCGAGGAATCCGTCTTCGGGCGTCCAGCCGTGACTGATCGCCGGCACGTTCGGTTGCGCCCAGCGCCAATCCACGCGGCGATAGATCTCTTCCGCGAGATCGCGGATCTCCGCCTCCTCGCGCTCCGGCCCGTTGAAGTACGACTGGCAGAAGAGCACGCCGGCGAGCAGGATCGCGGTATCGACGGTGGAAAGCTCGCTGTCCTCGAACCGCTCACCGCTCTTCATGTCGAGGTAGTGGTAGAAGAACCCTTTGTAGCCGGAAACGCCGCGCGCCGACGGGCCCTGTGGCGCGTCGCGAAAGAAGCGCAGGGTCGCGAGGACGCGCTGCCGCGCCGCCTCGCGGGTGATGTAACCGCGCTCCACGCCGATCGGATACGTGGTCAGCCCGAAGCCGACCGCCGCGATGCTCGAAAACGAGGGTGTCGGATAGCGATCCGGGATCAGGCCGTTCTTCGGGTTCGCGGTGTCCCAGAAGAAGCGGAAGGTACGTTCCTGGAGCTCGATCAGGAAGGGATCGAGTACGGGGCGGGCGTCGAGGAAGACCGAATTGACGACCCCGCGCTTCGGGCCGCCGCTGTCGCGCACCATCACGGTGCCCATCGCGACCGCGGCCAGCAACACGGTCAGCAAACCAAGGTTCCAGCGTAGTCGTTGCATCACCACCCGCACATTCGTACTGCGTCCAACCACGCGCAACAACGCGCGCCGCAAGCCACGCGGCATGCCTTCTCCACACAAGGGAACCCAATGAATCCGGAAAATCTCGGGAAGCGTGCCGACCTCGCATCCCGGGCCCTGGCCTAATTCGAGCGCACGCGACCGTAGCACCGCAGCGCGCCCCGGTCAAGACCTCGCAGGATCGACGGCGAGGGAAATCCTACGAGCGGCGGCGCGCCGCTGGCGCGCTCGCTCAAGCGAGGACGCACTCGCGGCGCCTTCGCCCTCCCGCAGCGCGCGACACAGCCACCCGGCGATTGCCAGGCGGCACAGTGTGTCCGACGAGTTCCTACCACCAGATCCAGCCGGACCTACAAAAGATTCGGTCGGCCGCCGATTGTCGGCATGCGCGAGCTGATCAACTATTCGTTTGCGCGTGAAGGCTTTCCTGACGCGCAAGCTGCATGTTCCGCTACATTCTCGCGTTCTCGTCGCTCTTCATGCTCGGCAGCGTTGCATGCGCTGCCGCGATCGCCGCGAGCGCGCCGGCGTTCGGACTGGTCGCCTTTCTCGTTTGTCTGGGTCTTTTCGTCGCCGCGCTTGCGGATGGCGTCGTGGACCGCCCGTCACGCCCACGCCAGTGACGCCGGCGCGCGGCGAGCGCTGATCGTCTCAAACCCAACTGTTGGTGATGCGGCCCGCCGGTATTTGGCGGCATCAGGATTGGACTTGCGATGACGCTTGGCCCAGTCGTCCGCGATCCGATACCTGAAGTCGCCGCTGCCGACGATCGCGCTCATGTTGCGAACCGCACTTCCACCGAGCCGAAATCCTTGAACGTCACGGCGACCGTTTGCCCGGGCTTGGCATACTGCAGGCCGGTGTACGTTCCGGTGGTCACGATCTGTCCCGCGCGGGTTCCGGAGCCGCCGCGAAGATCGTTTACCAGCGCGACCGCGGGCAGCACGGGGTCTCCGGTTGGATGCCCCCCGGATCGGCGCACCAGCGTGCGGCCGTCGATCGTCAGTTCCACATCGATCGTCTCGAGGCCGAACTCACGCCATCGCGGCTGCGCGACGCCGCCAATGAACGCACCGTTCGACATGAAGTCGGCAATGCGGTCGAGCAACGGCGCGTTCGGATACCCCTGATACCGCGAGTCGACGATCTCGATCGCTGGAAGCGCCGTGACGGCGGCCGCGACTTCCGCGTAATCGTATTCGCGATTGCGCGCCGGCAGATCGCAGTCGAGTCTGAAGGCAATTTCCGCTTCGACCCCGAGCAGGGGCACCGTCGCCGCGGGGACGCGGGCGCCGCTCGCATATATCCAGGAGCGGAGGAGGGCTCCGCGCGCTACCCCTCCTTCGGGCGTCGCACCGACTTTCCAGCCAGCGATCGCTTCGCCCAGGCGCAACGCAGTCGCTTCCTGGATCGCGTGAGCGTCGGCTAGTGTCGCCGGACGACAGGATTCGGGAAGGGCGTCGAGCCGTCGTCCGTTCCGTCGCGCGTCGGCGAGCAATCCGGCCGCCTGGGCGATTGCGTCGGGCGTCATTTCGGTTCGCGATCCGCTGGCTCTGCGCTGGCGATCATTCGGCCGGAATGCGGATCGCGTGGCGATGTACCAGCCGCCATGCGCCGTCGGCCTTGACCCACACGAGGACGAACAGCAGATGGATGAGATCCTTGGGCTTTCCCGCGACCCCGACCCGCATGTCGCAAACTCCATCGATGAGCGCGACCGGGGCATGGATGCGAACGCGTGTATTGTGCGAGACGATGCTCTCGTATTCGTACAACCCCCTCGCGACGCCGGCAAGGTATTCGGCCCTGGTCTCCGCGACGGCCGTGGAGTGGCCGTAAACGAGATCCGGCGAGAGCATGCGCTCGAGCGCGGCGAAGTCCTTGTCGAGCATCGCCCGGTAGAGCGCACGCTCCGCGAGCAGTACCTCGTTCACCGCCGCTTCATCGGTCACCGTCTCGATCCTCCGGCTGCGACCGCGCAGGCAAGCGCAAAACGAAAATCGTCACGCCAATTCTCGAATCGCCAGATCGAGGAAGTCCTTGCCGATCGACGCTTCGAATTGCTTGTACACCGGCCGCGTCGCCTCTACGAAGAGCTTCTTGTTCTCCGGCGTGATCTCGTTCACCTGCAGCAGCGTCTTGAGCTTTGCCAGCGCGTCCGCAATCGCAGCCGGTTGTTCCTTCCACTGCCAATCCATCGCCGTCTTCATCGCTGCATTGACCATGCCCTGTTCCTCGGCAGAGAAGCTGGCCCACACTTTCTTGCTCGTCGAGATGATGAAGAAGTCGGTCGTGTGTGCATCGAGCGACACAAATTTCGAGACCTCGTAGAGCTTCTGCGCAACCAGATCCGGCAACGGAAATTCGTAGCCGTCCACGACGCCCTGCTGTAGCGCGAGGTAGAGCTCGGACGGGTCCATCGCCACCGGATTGGCGCCGAGCGCGCGGAAGGTCTGCATGTAGACCTGGCTGTTGATGACGCGGATCTTCAGGCCCTGGCAGTCGGCGGGTTTTTGGACCGGACGCACCTTGTTCACAATGTGCCGGGCGCCCAGCAGCCAATAGCCGAGCACCTTGAAGCCGGCGCTGTCGCAATGCTTCGCGATGTCGCGGCCGATCGCGCCGTCGAGCGCGGGCCGTAAACGCTCCGACGAACCGACCAGGTACGGCAGCGTAAAGGCGTCCAGAGGCTTGATGAAGTTCGAATACCAGGCCGGCACCGCCATGCTCATCGATAGCGAGCCCGCCTGCACCGACTGCATCATCTCGGTGATGCTGCCCAGCTGCGAGCTGGGGAAGATCTCGACCTTGATCTTGTTCGACGAGAGCCTGGCCAGCTCGTCGGCGAACATCTGCACCGCGCGGGCGTGGATCTGGGTCGGCGGCAGCATGTGCCCAAAGCGGAGCGTGCGCGCCTGCTGCCCGATTGCGGGTGCGCTTAGCCCGCCGAGGGTTGCCGCCGCTCCGGTCGCGAGCGACAATCTGAGAAAGTCCCGGCGCCTCACCGGGTTGAGCCTCTTCGCGGTCATAGTGCTTTTCATATCTGCTCCTCCTTCGTGCATTCCATCAACAAGTCAAAAGCCCAAAAGCTTGGGCAGCCACAACGTGATTTGCGGAAACAGGATCATCAGACCGACGACCACGATCATCCATACGACGAATGGAAAGACCGCGAGCGAAATCGCCTCGAGCTTCACGCCGGAGATACCCGAGGTCATGAATAGAATCACCCCGACCGGTGGGGTCACGAGGCCGATCAGGCAGGTCACCACGAACACCAGTCCGAACTGCAGCTCGTTGATGCCGTACTGTCTGGCGATGGGCGCGAGCAGCGGGGCAAGCGCGATCATGATCGGCACCGGGTCCATCAGCATGCCCAGAACGAGGAGCGCGAGGACGATCAACAACATGAAGACATCGGGATTCGACGTGAGCGACACCAGGAAGTCCGCAAGATTCTGCGTGACGCGGTTGAAGGTCAGGATCCACGACAGGATCGCCCCCGCGCCCAGCAGCATGCCCGCGACTGAGCTGATCACGGCGCTGTAGAGCGTCGCATCGTACATGTCCTTGACCTTGAGCCGCGGCTTCACGAGGAATCCGACCAGCACCGTGTAGGCGACCCCTACCGCCGCCGATTCGGTCACCGTGAACACGCCGCTCAGGATCCCGCCGATGATGATCACCGGCAGCACCAGGATCGGGATCACGCGAACCGTCTGGCGCGCGATCTCGCGCAACGGCGGCCACTCGAGCAGCAGCCCGTACTTGCCGCGCCATGTCGCGTACCAGGCCATGGCGAGAAAGCCGGCGCCGAACAGCAGGCCGGGCACGGCGCCGCCGGCGAACATCGCGCCGATCGAGACGTTTCCAACGGCCAGCGCGTAAATGATCATCGCCACGCTCGGCGGGATGATGGGACCGATGATCGAGGTCGCAGCGGTCAAGGCGGCGCTGTAGGCCAACGGATACCCGGCACGGGTCATGAGCTGGATGAGGAGGCGGCCGAGGCTCGCGATGTCGGAGACCGCTGTTCCGCTGATGCCGGCGAAGAGCATCGCGGCGACGACATTGATGTACGCCATGCCGCCCCGGGTCCGCCCCAGCAGCATCCGGAGCCAGACGACCATCTGCGGCAGCATCTGGGTGCGGTCGGCCAGCACTCCGAGCATGATGAACAGGGGAATCGCCAGCAGCGGGAACGAGCCCAGCGCGTGATAGAAGCGGCGCGCCAGTATCGCCGGCTCGATGCCCTCGAAGAAGAGGATCCAGCTCGCGCCCGCGAGTCCCATGCCGAAGGCGACCGGCACGCCGATGAAGATCGTCCCGAAGAAGATCACCGAGATGACGGTCAGCATCATCGGCGAGGCTCCCCTTCCTGCTGCTGCCGGATTTCCACCACCATCAGCAGAAGCATGTGATAGATGAGGAGCGCGAAGCCGATCGGGATGGCGGCAAACGCCCAGGCGAGGCTGATGTCGAGCCCGGCCTCGGTCTGGTTCAGGGCAGGGCCGAGCGAATACAGCCCGCCCCAGACCATCTCGATGAAGAAGACGAGCGCCAGGAGCTGGCCGAACAGGACGGTGAGCCGCCGTCGACGTGGCGCCATCGCACCGAGGATGAGCTCGAAGCCCACGTGCGTGCCGTGCCGCAGCGCGATGCCGGCGCCGAGCAGAAAGAACCAGACGAGAAGAAGGCGCGCGGCGGCGTTGACGAAGAAGATCGAGAAGCTGAACACGTATCTCGACACGACTTCGAGCGTGATCATGATCGTGAACAGCGCGCCGATCACGAACAGCCCGCCCTCGGTCGCCCGCACCACTGCGCGATCGATGCTCCGCCAGGCCCGCGGGAGCGACGCATACTGTCGCGCTACGCGCGCGGCACCGGCGCTTTCATGTTCGGCGGCGACTTCGGACATGACGTGGACCCGCTGCGCTCAGACGCCGGCGATGTGCTGCCGATAGGCGGGCCGCTCACAAAGGCGGCCGTGCCACGCTTTCAGATGTCGCAGGGCGGGACGCTCGATGGGCAGCTTGAACCAGCGATGGACCGCGTTGCCCAGCGCGATGTCTCCCATGGTGAGACCGTTGCCTCCCACGAACGGCCGATCGGCCAGGCGCGCATCGAGAATCCTCCAAGTGTCCGCCGCCTTTTGCACAGCGGATTGCAGTTGCTCTTCCGGAATGGCATCGGGCGGCTGCTTCAGCAGCGCACGAAAGGCGACGCCCATGTGCGGCAGGAGGGCCGTCTGCTGCCAGTCCATCCATCGCTCGCAGTCCGCACGCTGCACGAGGTCGGCGGGGCAGAGCGTCCCCATGCCGTGCTTCGCCGACAGGTAGCGGACGATGACGTTCGATTCCCACAGGATGAAGCCGTCTTCGTCGATCGTCGGTATCAGCCCGTTGGGATTGAGCGCGAGGTACGCGGCCGTTCGATCGTTACGGGACGGGCCGCCGATGTTCTCGTCGCGCTCGAAAGCCAGGCCCAGCTCGCCGCAGCACCAGAGCACCTTTTGGACGTTACTTGACGACTTCGTACCGTAGATCTTCAACACGTTGTCAGCTCCTCTCTTGGAGCGGCGCTCTACGCCGCGGGCTTGGGTTCCTCAGATATCGTTCACGCGAAACGGCCTGTCCATCGCCACGACGCGGCGCTCGAACCGCCATCGGCCATCAGCCTTCCGCAGGGTGCAGTCGTACTCGCCGGGAGACAGAAGCTCGGTCTTGCTGTCCCGGGTCATGAAATCGAGGAGATAGCAGGTCGCATGCGCGCGATCGCCTTCGACGTCGACCGTGAGATTCGACACGACGTGACGGAACTGCGCGCCGCGCTCCCGCTTCAGCCGCGCCGTGCGCGCGGCAAAGTCCCGCACGCCCGCGTGACCGGAGAATTTGCCCAAGGACGGACTTTCCAATGACGCGTCTTCGCTGAAGCACTCGACCACCGCCTCGACGTCGCCACGATCGAGCGAGTTGGCATAGCGAATGAAGAGATTATTTATGCCGAACCAGTCTTCCATCGAAGGGGTGGCCATCAGTTCTCCGTGTGCTTGCTGGATCGATCGAGAGCAGGGTTGAGGGTCGTGCTTGCCGATGCAAGAGCGGGCCCGGGTCAGTGCGTCGTGGACTGCAAGACGCGGATCGGCTTGCCGTCGAGGAACGCCAAAGCGTTCTCCACGCTGTGCTGGTAATACTCGCGGTACACCTCGATGACGCCGTAACCGAGATGTGGCGTCAACACGACGTTGCTTGCACGTGTGAACGGATGATCCGCCGGCAGCGGCTCGCGGTAGAACACATCGAGCGCAGCGATGATCCGACCCGATTGGACGGCACCGACCAGTGCCGTCTCGTCCACCAGCGGCGCGCGCGCGGTGTTGACCAGGATCGCCCCCGCCTTCATGCGCGCCAGCTCCGCGACGCCGAGGATGCCGCGCGTGCGCTCCGACAGCACGAGATGCAGGCTCACCACGTCCGCGCCGGAGAGCAATTCCTCCTTCGATACCCGCGTCGCACCCGCCGACTTCGCCGCTTCATTGGTGAGGTTCTGGCTCCACGCCAGGACTGTCATGTCGAGCGCCCGGCAATAGGCGGCCATGCGCGTCCCGATCCTGCCCAAGCCGATCAGCCCGATGGTCTTGCCGTCGAGGACGGGGCCCGCCTCGGTTCCCAGCTGGAATCGACCGGCGCGGACCGCGACGTCGCCGGCGGGAATGCGTCTTGCCGCCGCGAGCATGAGGCCGAGCGCCAATTCGGCGGTCGAGCTTGCCGACGGGCCTCCTCCGGTGTAGCACACGGTGATGCCGCGGGAAATCATGCCGGCGATGTCGATCAGCCCCGCACGGGCGCCGGTCAAGCCGAACATTTTCAGGCGCGGCAGGCGGGCGACGAGCGACGGCGGGAATGGCGTCCGCTCGCGCGTGACCAGGATGACGTCGAACTCGGCAAGCTCACGGGCGGCGGCCTCCTCGCTGGAGAACGGCGTCTCGAAGAAGCTCACCTCGGCGCGCGCCATGAGCGGCGCCCAGTCTGCGCTCACCCGCGCAACACGCTGCCAATCGTCAAGCACGGCGATCCGGGTCACGAGTCTGTCCTTTTTGCTAGGAGCCGCTGCATCGCCGTTTCTGCCTGCGGCATCTCAATGCGCGCCGGCGCGGCGGGCGGCCGTCGCCGCCGGCCGATGGGCGGCAAGGAAGTCGTGCACACGGATCATGGCCGCCTTGCGATATCGCGGGCCCTTCCATGGCGCGAACACTTCCACGTTCGGCGCGCGCGCGAGATCCGCCGAGATCTCGGCGGGGTGCACGACGTCGTCGCCGGGCATCAGCAACATCGGGATGGCGCAGCCGCGCACGAACTCGCGCGATACGCTGAAGATGAAATCGCCGCCGAACATACGCCGATGGAAACCCGGTAATTGCTTCGCGTCGATGTCGGGCCAGCTGCGAACTTCGGCCGCCCACTTCTCGAACTCGCTATCGATGGCAGCGCGATTGCCCGCGGCAATGCCGATCGGGTTCTGCAGCACCAGCGCCGAGACGAGCCCGGATCGCGCCTTGGCAAGCGCGAGCGCAAACGAGACGCCGATGCAGGCGCCCATGACATGACAGCGGGTGACCGCGAGATGGTCGAGCAGCGTCAGGTGGTCCGTCGTGTATGTCGTCCAGTCGTCTTCCGGACCGATCGCGGCACGCGACTGTCCGGCGTTGCGCACATCCAGAGCGATCAGCTGAAACTCCGACGACAGCTCGGCGATTGGATCCAGCCAGTCCTGATCCACGCCGCGCCGCGCCGGATTGGTGCTCCACCGCTCGATGCGAGAGCTCAAGAAACCGGGAGCGAACAGCAGCACGGGATATCCGCTGCCGTGGACTTGGTACCGGATGTAACCTGCCTTGACGTCGAGCACGGGCATGGCGCTGGTTCAGATCGCGAGATACGGTGCTTCTACTTGAGATTTCGATCCCACAGGTCGAACAGCTTGACCCAGGTTTCCTCGGCGGCGACAGGGTGGTAATCGGCACGTGCCGCAAAGCAGTAGCCGTGGTGCGTCCCGGGGATCGTCTCGAGCACGTGCTTCGTCCCTGCCTTGGCAAGCGCGGCTTTGAGATCGGGGATCACGTTGGCCGGGACCCCCGGATCGACCTCCGCAAAAGCCAGGTACAGCTCACCCTTGACCTGGTTCAGCAGCAGATGAGGTGAATCCGGCCGATCGGTGACCATCTCGACGCCGTACAGCGACGCGGCAGCTTTTATCCGCGGAAACCGCGCCGCCGCGGTCGTCGCGAAAGGCCCGCTCATGCAATGCCCGACACAACCGACCGGTCCGGGCTTCACCTTCTCGTGGGCGTCCAGAAACGCGAGCATGCCCGCGGTGTCGTCGGTCACGGCAACGTTGTTGAGGCTCTTCATCGCGCCCCGAATGACTACCGACATGGCTTCGTCACGCCGCGGAATGTCGAAGCGAAGCATCCCCAGCCGATAGTAGAGATCGGGCAGGAGGCAGACATAGCCGTGCTTCGCGATGCGTCGCGCCTGATCGCGGAGCTCCTCGCGGATGCCCGGAGCATCCATGTAAAGGATGATCGCCGGAAACTGTCCCGGCTCGTCCGGACAGACGACGAAGCTCGGCTGGCGGCCGTATTTCGTAGTCATGATCACGTCGTTTTCGATCATCGAATTGCCTTTGCAGGTTTGGCGGCGCATTCAAGCCGGCATGCAGCGCGGGTGGTCCATGATCTTTTCACGAATCCAGCAGGCCGCGGGCCCCGGTGAGTAGCACGTCATTGATCCAGACGAATTTCATGAAATCCTCCCGCACGGGCTTACCCGCGGCGCGAATGCGGCGCGACGCAGCCGCAACAGCCGCCTTCACCTCGCCATGCTCTGGATCTCCCGGATGGCCCAGCGATTGCGCGAGATCCAGCATGCCGAAGCTCATGTAATCCACGCCGGGCAGCGCCGCCAGCTCGCCGGCGATATCGAGACCCGCCCCGCTCTCGATCATGAGGCAGAGCGAGACTGCGGCATTGCATGCCTGCATGTAGGCCGGCCGGCTTTCGATCCGCTGGCCGTATTCGGGACGGCCTGCGCCGAACGAGCGGCTGCCGAGAGGCGAAAAATACGCGCAGTGAATCACCTGCCGCGCATCGTCGAGCGATTCGATGTGCGGTGCGACAATGCCCCGGACGCCGCGGTCGAGAAAACGCGTGATCGTGGCCTGTGATGTATCGGGAATGCGCGCGATCGGCGTCAAGTCGTGGCGTTCCGCCGCGATGCAACCCATCTCGATGTCGCGCCAGTCGAAACAACCGTGCTCGCCGTCGATGTAGACGAACTGGATATCGACTGCCGCAAGGACCTCGATGATCGCCGGCGCGGCAAAGGTCAAATGCACGCCACGGATCTGCCGGCGCGTCGCCGCGGCCTCCTTGACCGAATTGCTGGTTTTCATCTGTCGTCCGTGGGGTCCACCGCGCTCACGCCGGCGTTGCCCGCGCCATCTTCACGAGCTCCGGCAGAAACAGATCGGGAAATTTCTCGATAACGGGTGCGCAAGCTGTGCGGAAAGATTCGACGTCCACGTCCAGGCTGACTTGCATCCCCTGGTTCTTGAGGAAGTTGTACGCTTCCGCCTCGTCCTTCTGCGTGTATTGGCGCAAATAGTCGTCGGCGTCGCTGCACGCGGCCAGGAAAATCTTTTGCTCGTCCGCGGACAGGCTGTCGAAAAACTTCGGATTGGCAACGGTGTACGCTGTAGTGAGAATGTGATCGGTCTTGGAGACGTATTTCTGCACTTCGTAGTACTTGTTGGACTTGACTACCGAAGGCGGCGTGTCCTGTCCATCCGCGATGCCCTGGCGCAGCGCGAGGTACAGCTCGGAGAGATCGACGGCCACGGTGGAAGCGCCGGTGGCCTGCATCATGGCGATGTACGCCTTCGAGTTAGGTACCCGCATTTTCAGGTTTTGCATGTCCTTCACCGCGATGATCGGGTGCTTGTTGTTGGTCATGCAGCGGAAGCCCAGGTCCGTCCAACCGGTCAGCATGAAACCCTTTTCAAGCGAACGTTTGCGCAGGTCGTCGCCGAATGCGCCGGCGATCGCCTTGTAGGCTTGTGCCCGGTTCTTCCACAGGAACGGAGCGTCGGTGATCGACATCTCGGGCACCCAGTTCATCAGCCCGACGCCGATAGCGCCCATCTCGATCGAACCGATGCGGACCGCCTGGGCGGTGTCGCGTTCGTTACCCATCTGCGCATTGGGGAAGATCTGAACCTGGATCTTGCCACCGGTCTTCTCCTCGATCGTTTTCTTGAACTGCTCGGCCCAGAGGTGCCAGGCATGCGCCGTCGGCGCCGCATGGGCAAAACGGATGCGCTTGGCGGCGGTCTGAGCGGCGGCACGGCGAGACATGAACGGCGACAACGACGCCGCCACGGCCGATGCGCCGGCAAGGCGGAGAATGTTTCTGCGTGACGTAGCGCCGTTGCCGGGCGTTCCGAATGGATCGTTCTTGGAGCGTTGCGATGAGTCCATGACGTTACTCCTTCCTTGTCTTGACTTGGAGGCTCTCAGGCTTTGACGTTGAAAAACGCCGGCAGCACGGTCGTGATCCATGGCACCCATACCACCAGCATCAGACCGGCAAACATCACCAGCAGGTACCACAGCAATGGCCTGCTCGCCCGTTCGACTTGCGCCCCGCAAATGGCACAGGCGACGTACAGCGCGATGCCGATCGGCGGCAGGATGGAGCCGATGCCGAAGGACTCGGTCATGATGATCCCGTACTGCAGCGGGTTGATGTCGAGCTGCAGCGCCACGGGCAGCAAGAGCGGAGACAGGATGACGATCGTGACAAAGCTCTCGAGCAGCGCGCCCATGAGCACGGTGATGACGATCACCATCGGCAGGAAAGCCGCAGCGCCGAGATTCGCCACCATCGTCGCGATCGCGACCGTCACGCCTTCAAGCGTCATGGCCCAGGAAAAGATCGTCGCGGCGCTCACGGTAAAGAAAATCATGCCGTTGAGCAGCGACGCATTGGTCAATATCGACCAGAAGCTGCGCGGCTTGATATGTCGATACAGAATCCCGAGGGCGAGTCCGTAGAGGACCGCGAAGGTCGAGACCTCGGTGGGCGTTCCGATGCCGCCGACGATGCCGCCGATCAGGATGACCGGCATCATGAGCGGCAAAACGGCCCGGCGACCCGAGCGCAGGACTTCCTTGCGCGGCGCCCTTGCCGTCGGCTTCCAACCTGCAAACGTCGCGCGAAAGCGCACGAGCAGCATCAAGCAAGCCGCGACGGTAGCTGCCGGAACAAAACCGGCGACGAATAGGGCTCCGGTGGAAATAGACGTTGCCGAGCCCAACAGAATAAGCGCGATGCTCGGCGGCACGGATTCGGCCATGGCGGCAGAAGCCGCCAGCAGTGCGGCGCGTTCGTGCGGCTCATAGCCGTGCGTGTCGAGCTTCCTATTCATCGGAATGCCGATCGTGGCCATGTCGGCGGCTTTGGAGCCCGAAATGCAGGACGAGGTGTAAACCCCGACGATCATGACCTGCAGAAGCCCTCCGCGCACATGACCAATCAGCGAGCCGATGAAATTGACGATCCGTCCCCCGACGTCGGCGCGATCCATGATGAAGCCCGCAAGGACGAAGAACGGAAGCGCGAGAAAGATGAATCCGCCCGATCCGCGCTGCGCGTTCATGACGACCGCCAGCATATTGGCCGATCCGACCGCAAGGACGCAGACGATGCCGACCATGGCGAGTACGAACCCGACCGGAACGCCAACGGCGATCAGCCCTATGAACATCACCGCGAGCAATGTGTAGAGCGACTGCGGGTGGACGCCGAGATTCGCTTTGAAAAGAAAGAACAGCAACACGGCCGTTCCCACGGCCGCTGTTGCGGCCACAATCGCGACCCTTGGCCGGTTAAACAAAGAAAGGCCGGCATGAACGACGAACAACGCGCATCCCAGCGTGATAGGCGCCGTCATCCAGATATAGCTAATGCCGAGCAGGATCGTCTTTTCCTCGAAATTGGCGAGCAAGAGGGGAACCGAATAGCCGCCGATCAGAACCGACACGATGATGACGAACCATTCTGCACAGGCCTTGAAAAAGTCGCTCCACATGCGTGGGGCCCGATCTACGAGCATGGTGATTGCGATGAATTGTCCGCGGCCGTAGGAAACGGCGCCGCCCAGAAAGGCTATGGTGATCAGAAACAGCGACGACGTCTCGTCGACGCCCATCAGCGCCGACGAGTTGAATAGCGTCCGCGCCATCGTGTTGACGAAAATCAGAACGACTTCGACGGCGAGCGTGACATTGAGCAGGACGATGACCGCCTTGTCGATCGCCTTTACCCATCGCGGCACGCGCCACGGGTAGGCCGCCACAGCGGCGCCGAGCGGCTCCAATACGATTTTTGCTGCATCCGCGTGCACGGGGTACGTTTCTGTGCGACCAGTCGCCGATGTCGGCGGAAACCATAGCAGCAGTCAATGGTAAATAAAAGTTGATTTTTATGTGGCAACTTGATAGATAATACCTATCATGAACGTCACCCTTAGCCAGCTGAAGGCATTTGAGCGAATTGTCCGGCTCGGCAGTTTTCACGCCGCCGCACGCGCGTTGCGGCTCAGTCAGCCGAGCGTGTCGCAGCGCATTCGGGAACTGGAAGCCGTGCTTAAGACCCCGCTGTTTATCCGGCGCGGCCCGCGCGTCAGCCTCACCGCCGAAGGGCATGCGCTCATGGAATATGCTGACCGTCTGCTTGGCGCAGCCGGCGAGATGGTCGAGCGCTTTCGCACCCGGGACCCGCTCAAGGGGATGCTCCGTCTCGGACTTAATGAAAGCTTTGCGCTGATCTGCCTGCCCGACCTCTTGCGCCGTCTCGAACAACGCTATCCGGGAATAAAGACGTCGGTGTTCGTGGGTGACACCGGGCTCGTGAGTCAGAAGCTAAATGAGCAGGAACTCGATATCGCAATCGTGTCCGAGCCTGCTGTCGGATCGCATGTCAGGCAAGAGCCAATCGGCAAGAACAAGCTAGGCTGGTTCGCCAGCTCGGACTTCGAGCTCGCCCGGGATGTTCTCTCGCCTTCGGATCTTTGCCAGTTTCATTTGATCGTGAGCCCGCCGACGGCGCGATTGCATGCGACTGTCACAAAGTGGTTCGCCGATGCTGGCGCAATTCCCCTGCGGGTGAGCACCTGTAACAGCCTCTCGGTCACGATGTTGACGATTCTCCACGGTACTGCGATCGGCTTGGTTCCGGTTCGGGTCATGCAGGACGAGATCGAAACGCGGAGGGTCAAGCTCATTCCAGTATCGCCCGATATACCGGCACACCGCGTGTCGATCTGCTATCAGATCAGCGAATTCGGACCCGGCCTGAAAGTGCTCGTCGACCTTACCAAGGAGCTTGTCGCGCAGCACAAGTTATTTGTCTAGGTAAATGTGGAGAATCGCGAGTTAGCTATCCGAATCCTTGGATCCGGTCACCTTCTCCGGCCGGAGCCATCGCTCAAAGGCACGCTCGATCGGACCGCCGAAAACCAGGACGCCGAGCGTCAGCGCCAGCGCGAGCAAGACCGTGATCCAGTATCCGCTGCCGCAAGCAACACCGAGAGCGGCTGCGATCCAGATCGAAGCCGCGGTGGTGAGGCCCTCGACGCGATGCTCGGCGTCGTGGTGGAGGATGACACCTGCTCCGATGAATCCGACGCCCGTGACAACTCCCTGAATCACGCGAGCGACAGCGTCGGCGCCTGCGCCCTGCAACGATGTCACGATCACGAACACGACCGCGCTTCCCAGACAGACCAGCGCATGCGTGCGCAGCCCGGCTGGTTTGCGGTGGAGATCGCGATTGACGCCGAGGATGGCGCCGGCCAGGACGGCGCTGCCAAGCCGAGCTGCAACTTCGATCCATTCCAGGTTCGGCATGGCCTTGCGATTACTGACCGCGATCGGCGGCAGTGCGTTGCGAGTGCTCTCACGCAACCGCAGCGCGACGCGGCGATGCCTTGCGAATACCTATCACACCGCGGCGCGGGTACATCGCGCCGATGCGGGCAGAGAAAAGACGTTCAGACGCTCTATGCGGCGAGCGGTTCGACCGCCGCCTCTTCGCGCAGTCTACGCAACATGGCGGCAAATCCGCCTTCGACGGTGCTTTCCCAGCGGGCGCTGGTCGAAACGCGCGGCACCCCGGCAAAGCGGACGTCGGCTTTGCGCTCGAGCAAGGAAGAAACCAGCGCCGCGTCTTCGCCGAGTTTCAGGTCGGCAAACCCCCCGGCCGCCCGGTACGCTGACGCGGACACGCCGAGATTCGCGCCATGGATATGACGGGTGTCCATGCTGTAATCCATGAGATAGCGCTTGCGGACGTCGGAGGGATATCCCGACCAGTCGTCGATCGCTACCTGGCCGCAGGCCGCATCGGCATAAAGATCGAGCTGCATGCTCAACCAGTTCAGGGGGACGATCGTGTCGGCATCGGTAAATGCGACCCAGCGAGCGCCGTTATCCAACGCCAACGAAGCACCCAGCGCCCTCGCGGCACCGACGCAGCGCGCATGCAAGGATACGATCTGCGCCTTGTGCTGAATCGCGATCGCCGCCGACCGGTCGGCGCAGGCGTCGAGCACGACGACGACTTCGACCGGCTCGGCGTCGAGCAACGGATCCATCGCCGCCCGTCGAACGGCGTCGAGGCAATCGCCGAGCAGCTTCTCCTCGTCGTGAACCGGGATCACTACGCCGATCATTGGACTTCCCTCGCCAAAACCCCGCCTGAGTATCTCCGGCTTGCCGCCGCGGGCACAATCAGACCACGGCTGATCTTGTTGTAGGACGAACAGGAAATTTCCGCCCGGGCAGCCGCGAACCGCGCTGCGAGAGCCTGGCTGGTGCCGGGGTCACCCGCCCGTCGTTTCGCCACCCATCACCTGCAGCACCGTGCCGGTGATATAGGACGAGTCGGCGTTTGAAGCCAGAAACACGTACGCTGGGGCGAGCTCTTCGGGTTGCGCCGGACGCCCCATGGGCTTCGATGCTCCGAATCGGGCCACCTTTTCCGGCGACGCGCCTGCGTCAGACGCATTGAGCGGCGTCCACACCGGCCCGGGAGCGACCGCATTGACGCGGATGCCGCGGGCGATCAGCGCTTGGGCGAGCGTCTTGGTGAACGCATTGATTGCGCCCTTGGTCGCGGAATAATCGGGTAGCTCCTTCGAGCCCTTGATGCCGGTGACGGAGCTCGTGGCGATGATCGCAGCGCCCGGTTTCATGTACTTGAGGGCTGCGCGCGCGAGCCGGAAATACGCGTAGACATTGGTTCTGAACGTCCGGTCGAGCTCCGCGTCGGTGAGCTCGTCCAGAGACTCCTTGCGGCATTGGTGGGCGGCATTGGATACGAGAATGTCCAATCCGCCGAGGTCGCGTACCGTTGCCTTGACGGCGTCGGTGCAGAATGTCGGATCAGTCAGGTCGCCGCAGAGGAGCAGGCACGGCGCGCCGGCCGATTCGACAATACGCTTTGTTTCGTCGGCATCGGACTGCTCCTCGGGAAGATGGGTAATCGCAACACGCGCACCTTCGCGTGCGTACAGCAACGCCACTGCGCGGCCGATGCCGGAGTCGCCGCCGGTGATGAGCGCGGTCTTGCCTTTAAGCTTACCCGCCGCTTTGTAATCCTCGGCTTCATAGCGCGGCCGTGGCCTGAGCTTCGACTCGAGTCCCGGCGCCGCCTGGTGCTGCCTGGGGAAGGGCGGCTTGGGCTCCGCTCTCGAACCGGACTTGCGCGCGGCGCGTTCGGTCTTGTTCTTCATGCGCGGACTCTTGCCGTGCTTTAGGCACGTTTGCGTTTCGCCGGCGCCTTGGTTTCGTTGCTCCGGTTCGAGACGACCCGCAGCGGTGGGCGACGCGTCGCGCGAGTTTTCGCAGCGGCTTGCGACGCCGCGGCTTTCCTCGAACCTCCGCCCTTGTTCAGGCTCTCCCGGAGCAGCGCGGCAAGATCGATGACTTTTGCCGAACGCGGCTCGGCTTCTTCGGCGCTTTCGGGCTTAGTGATCTCCTTCGTCTGTCCGGCCTTGATCTTTTCCTTGATCCGCCGCATCAGATCCTCGTGATACGTGTTGTGGAATTCCGAAGGCTTCCAGTGCTCGGCCATGTCCTCCACCAGCCGCTTGGCAAGCTCGACTTCCTTGGTCGTGACGCGCGCGTCCTTCAGCTCCTCGGCCGGCAGCGACAATCCTTTGGTGTCGCGCAGCTCGTCGGAGTAGCGCAACGTGATCAGCATCAGCAGACGTCCGCTTGGGGCGACGAGCGCGAGGTGCTGCGTCGTGCGGATGACGACTTGCGCGATTGCGACCCGGCCGGTCGAGCGCAGGGTTTCCCGCAGCAGCGCGTAGACCTTCTCGCCGCTCCTCGTCGGCGCGAGGTAATACGGCGTTTCGTAGAACTGCGGCGGAATCTCGCCCGCGGGAACGAAAGTCTCGATGTCGATCGTCTGCGATGCCTTGACGTTCGCGCGCCGGAAGTCCTCGTCGGAAAGCACCACATACTGATCCTTTTCGTACTCGTAACCCTTGACGACATCGCTCCATTCGACTTCCTTGCCGGTCTTCTTGCTGTATCGCTTGTAACCGACGGGCGAGAAGTCGCGCTTGTCGAGCATCGAGAACTTGAACTCGCGCCGTTCCTCGGCCGGATAAAGCTCGACCGGCACGTGCACGAGGCCGAAGGTGATGGCGCCTTTCCAGATCGCGCGTGGCATGGGTCAGGTCTCCGTACGCGCGGGGGTCGCGAGCGCGACGCATTCGATGCAGATACTCGAGGTCGCCCGCACGCTCATCAGAGCGCCGCAATCGGCGCAAGGCTCGAGAGGTGGCTCGGCGGTAAGCTCGCAGCCGGCAGAGCGGCAGCTCGGCACATCGCACCAATGACAGTCGTAGGGGCACACGATGAGCATCGCGACCCTTCAGGAAATACCGGTTGATTGTGGGTAGTGGCGTGCAGCTCGCGATATCGGCGCCGGTCCTATTTTGTTGTCGGACTGCGTGATGCCGGCGTAGGAGCGGGGCTGATACGAACGCCTATAGGCGCTCGAGGGGCCGGATTGTTGCTCGCGGCAGGCGCTTGACCAGCAGGCGGTAGATATCGAGATCGAACGTGCAGCGCGGCGGCGCCTCGAGAATCGCGTACAGCTCCGATTCGTCCCGCGCAGTCCCTAGCCAGCACCAGTCGCGAAACACCTGAAGCTCGGTCCGCTCGCCGGTGGGCGAGGTTTCGAGCACACCGATCGTCCCCACATAAGGCCAGGGCTTGAGCGCATACCGCGCCAGCGCGTCGCGCAACCGCGCGTGGTGCGCGGCAGGCGGCTCGGCACGTACACAGGCCCCGGCGCATTTGCGCAGCTGGCGCGCAAAACACGGGCCGTTGCGGCGCTCCAGACCGAGCGCGGCCCAGCACAATGCCGCTTCGGCGGCGACCGCGCGCAGCGCTTCGCGCGCCTGGCGTCTCGATGCGAACGGCCCGTAGAGATTTTCGAGCGCACGCGCGTCGATGACCTCCGAGCGGATGTAATCGGGAGCCTCAGGTTCCGCGGCAACTGAGAGCGCCACCATCTCGGCGCGGCGCCGCAGCCGGTGGTTGTACGCGGGCAGCAGCGTCTTCACGAGTTGCGATTCCCGCAGCAAGGCGCCCAGTTCACCCGCGGTTTCCTCGATTTCGATGCGCGTGATCTCGGCGGACAACCGTAGATCGTTCGCGCTGCGATAATCGGAGGAGAAGTGTGCGGCAACGCGCGCGCGCAAGTTGACGCTTTTGCCCACGTAGAGCGGAAGAGCATTGAGCCCATAGAAGCGATACACGCCCGGCGCCTCGGGGATCGTGTCGAGCACGTCGGGAGGCAGCTGCGGTGGGAGGCTCGGCGCCTTGAGAATACGGCCGACCGCGGCGTCGATCTCAGCCTCGGCCTTGTCGCGATATAGCGCCTGCACGAACTGCCAGAGGATGCGCGCGTCGCCCAAGGCGCGGTGGCGATCCGCCGCAGCCAGGGAATGACGCGCGATCACGGCATCGAGGTTGTGCCGCACCGCATCCGGATAGAGCCGGCGCGAGAGCTTGACCGTGCAAAGTACCTTCGCCGTAAATGAGCGCCCGAGGCGAGCGAACTCGTGCTTGAGAAAGGCGTAGTCGAAGCGCGCGTTATGGGCGACGAAGACAGCGCCTCCGACCTGAGCGGCAATGTCGTCGGCTATTTGGCGGAACGTCGGTGCCTCGGCCACCATGGCATTGCTGATGCCGGTGAGCGCCCGGATCGCCGGTGGAATGCTGCATTCCGGGTTGACCAGGCTGCACCATTCGCTGACCCGCCCCCCATCGTCGATGCGCACGATCCCGACTTCAGTCACGCGATCGGCGCTGGCGGCCATGCCCGTCGTTTCGAGATCGACGAAGGCGATGGCAGGTGCGAACACGGTAAAGGAGCTTGACGAACGAACGATCGTTCGCTAGTCTACACCGGATGTCGAACGATCGTTCCTATCTGACGGCTCTGCAGGATTACTACGCGCGCCATCATGCGCTGCCCTCGTACGCCTCGATTGGCAGCCTGCTCGGGCTGCGCTCGAAATCGTCGGTCGCGGCGCTGGTGGCCCGGCTCAAGCTCGCCGGCTTCGTTGAATCGACCCCGGACCGACGACTGGCACCGACGCGGCGCTTTTTCGAGCGGCCGCTCGCGGACACTCCTGTCCACGCCGGGCTACCCAATCCTATCGATGACGCGCCGACCGATGCGCTGACGCTCGACGATTACCTTATCGAGCGTCCCTCGCAGACCGTTCTCGTGCGGGTCAAGGGCGATTCGATGCATGACGCGGGAATTCTTGACGGCGATCTTGTCGTCGTCGAGAAGCGTAGCGTCGCGCGACGCGGCGACATCGTCGTCGCCATCGTCGACAATCAATTTACGCTCAAGCGCCTCGATCTCGATCGCGGCCACTTCATCCTGCGCCCGGAGAACAAGGCCTATCCGGTCATCCGTCCCGAGGGCGCACTCGAAATCTTCGGCGTCATGGTCGGGCTGGTGCGTAAAACCGCCTGAAGGCTTGCGGGTCTATTCGCTGTTGTAGCCCGGGCTGAGCCCCCGGCGAAGCCCGGGGCACGCTACATCGAAGCGTCGTCCCGGGTCACACCGAAGCGCCATCCCGGGCCACATCGAAGGGCCGTCCCGGGCATCGCGCGAAGCCTGCCCTGAGCGAAGTCGAAGGGCGCTCAGCCCGGGCTACGCCGCGGGCGGCTCGACGCGGGCGACTTCGACCAAACAATCGTAGAAGGTCGCCGCGCGTCCCAGATCGGTCAGCCCCTGGCCCGTGACCATGTTGGCGTTGGTGCGGTCGGGCGAGAGCTTGCGCCACCAGATCGAAAGCGCAACGACGACGCCGGACCGCGCCCGGTCGGTCACCCGCGCCGTCAGAACGAGCGCACCGCGCTCGTTGAACGCGCGCACTTGGTCACCGCTCGCGATGCCGCGCTTCAGGGCATCGTCGGGATGGATCTCCAGGTGCGGCGTCTTTTCGCTTTCCAGAAACGTCGGGAGGTTGGCGAAGGACGAATTGAGCGCATTGCGCGCTGGCGGCGAGATCATCACCAGCGGAAATCGCGCGGCGAGCGCCGGATTGCTGGCGACGGACTCGCGCGGCGGAGTGTAGGTCGGCAGTGGATCGACCCCCTGGCGTCGCAGCGTCTCCGAATAGAACTCGCACTTGCCCGAGGGGGTCGGAAAGTTGCCTTGCGCGAACGGCGCGAACTGCGCCGGCACGTTGAGCCGCTGCCATCCCTCTTGCTTTAGCGTCTCCCAATCGAGACCTTGCGCGTGAGGGTGGGCCTCGACGAAGGCATGGCGTGCGATGTCCTCGTCGCTCTCGCGGAAGCAGGGCTCCTCGAACCCCATCCGTTCTGCCAGGAGCCGGAATACTTCAGTGTTCGGCTTCGCTTCGCCCACCGGTGCGATCGCCGGATTGTTGGCAAGCACGTACAGGTGGCCGTACGACGAGTGCACGTCGACGTGCTCGAGCTGCGTCGTCGCCGGAAGAACGATATCCGCATAGTCGGCGGTATCGGTCAGGAACACGTCGTGGACGACGCAGAAAAGGTCCTGGCGCGAAAATCCGGCGACGACCTTCGTGGACTCGGGCGCGACCGCGACCGGATTGGAGTTGTACACGTAGATCGCGCGGATCGGCGGATCTTTCGCTTCGAGCAACGCATCGCCGATGGTAGACATGTTGATCGTGCGCGGATGGTTCCAGATGAGATCGGGCCGCTCGAGTGCCTTGTTGTCGACCGGATACGTCCCGCTGGAAGAGAGCAGGGCGCCGCCCGCCGGATCGCGCCAGGCGCCGACCAGCGCGGGCAGGCAGGCCGCGGTCCGCATCGCCATGCCGCCGCCGGCGTGCCGTTGCATGCCGTAATTGAGCCGGATCACCGCCGGCTTAATCGTGCCGTAGTCCCGCGCCAGCGCAACGATGTCGTCGGCCGCAAGGCCGGTGATCTGCGCGGCGCGCTGCGGCGGGTAATCGCGCAGGCGTTCCACGAGTTGCTCGAAGCCCAGCGTATAACGCGCGATGTAGTCGTGATCGAGCAGGTCTTCCGCGACGAGGACGTTCATCAGGCCCAGCGCCAGCGCGGCGTCGGTGCCGGGCAGGGGCGCGAGGTGCACGTGACACTTCTCCGCCGTCTGGCTGCGGTAGGGATCGATCGCGATCAGCTTGGCCCCGCGGCGCTTCGCTTCCTGAACGCGGCTCCACAGGTGCAGGTTCGAGACGATGGGGTTCGAGCCCCAGATCAGAATGAGTTTGGCGTTTTCGAACTGTTCGAGGTCGGTCCCGATCGTTGCACCGATGGTCGCGACATAGCCGGCCTTGCCCGCGCTCGAGCAGATCGTGCGATCGAGCAGCGATGCGCCGAGCTTGTGAAAAAAGCGCCGATCCATGGAGCAATACTGCAGCAGGCCCATCGTGCCGGCGTAGCTGTAGGGGAGAATTGCCTGGGGTCCATCCGGGGAAGCGGCGATCGCCTTGAAGCGCGCGGCGATCGTGTCCAGCGCTTCGTCCCAGGCGATGCGCTCAAAACGACCGCTGCCCTTCGGGCCGACGCGCCGCAGCGGATGCAGCACGCGATCGGGCGCATACGTGCGATCGAGATAGCGCGCGACCTTCGTGCACAGCGTGCCGCGCGTGCTCGGATGATCGGGGGCGCCGTCGACCTTGATCGCGCGGCCGTTCTCCACCGTGACGAGCAGCGCACAGGTGTCGGGACAATCGTGCGGACACGCGCCGCGAACGACGATGCGCGGCACGGGGGAGCGAACGGGGGAATCGAGCGGCATGGTTTCATTCTAACCCGCGCCACCGCGCGCGGCTCGATCCGGTATGCTGGCAGACCGTCATCGCCGGCCGGTTCGTCGCATGGCTCGATCGATCCCGCGTGTTGCATTACCCTCGCGCGCCACGATGCCCGCGCTGGGAATGGGCACCTGGCGCATGGGCGAGCGGGCACGCGAACGCACGCGCGAAGTCGCCGCGCTGCGTCTGGGAATCGAGCTCGGCATGGCGCTTATCGATTCCGCCGAGATGTACGCGGATGGCGGGGCAGAGGAAGTGGTGGGCGAGGCCATCGCGGGCCGGCGCGACGAAGTGTTTCTGGTGAGCAAGGTATACCCGCACCACGCGAGCAGGCGCGGCGTGGTCGCGGCGTGCCGGCGCAGCCTCAAGCGGTTGGCCACCGATTGTCTCGACCTGTATTTGCTGCACTGGCGTGGCGACGTCCCGCTCGCGGAAACGATCGCGGGCTTCGAAGACTTGCGCGAAACCGGCAGCATTCGCGCCTGGGGTGTATCCAACTTCGATCGCTCCGACATGGAGGAGCTGCTGGGGCTTCCCGGGGGCGGTCACTGCGCCGCGAATCAGGTGCTCTATAACCTCGGTTGCCGCGGCATCGAGTGGGACCTTCTGCCGCTGTGTCGCCGCCACGGCATCCCGGTAATGGCGTACTCGCCGTTCGACGAAGGCAGGCTTCTCAGGAACAGCAAGCTGCGTGCGCTTGCGGCGCGCGCAGGCGTCACTCCGGCGCAACTCGCGCTGGCGTGGGTGCTGGCGCAGGAGCAGGTGGCCGCGATACCGAAGGCGAGTGACCCGGCGCATGTACACGACAATTGCAACGCGATCGACATACGCTTGCCGCCGATCTTGCGCTCGGAAATCGATCACGTCTTTCCGCCGCCGTCGGGCCCGAGCGAACTTAAGATGATCTGAGGAGCCTTCGTCGGTGCGGTGGCGTTCGGAACTGCCGCAACGCGGCACCGAAAGTCACTCCGGAGGCAAACCCGGTGCCCCCGGCCGCAACGACTGTGGAGGATGGAGCGATAAGGCGCGGTCATCAGAAGAATCATGGGATTGGATGCTAGCGCGCGAACGCATTTGCGCCCATGGCATGGATGTTGCTGACTCGAGGACAAGGGGCGACTCGCCCGACGCATTTACCCGAGATCAGGAGACCGCCGTGCTCTACACGCACTACGACTATCTCGAATTGCCACCCGGGGCATCCTCGACATGCGTCGAGGTCGCCTACCACACGCTCAAGCAGCGGCTGAACGGTGCTGCCGATGAGAGGTTCGTGCGCCTGATTCACGAGGCATACGCCGTGTTGTCCGATCCGGACCGGCGTCGTGTTTACGACGCCCTGCTGCAGCGGGCCGCCACCGACGCCGATAAGGAACTCAAGGCGTGTCTGGATGAGCAAGCCGCGTTGTGGCCGCGCCATGTTCAAGACGTACCTGCGCCGCTGATCGCGGCGATAAGCGCGTGGGCCGCCTGACACTCGCGCTGAGGCAGCTCCGCGCCGATCCCAGAACCTGGGGCCGCGTTGGCAGCGCTCCGCGCGCGGCTGGGCGCTTGGCGACGACCACGCACGACGTGGCCATCAGTGCGCGCTACGCCGGGCGCTCATGCTATCTGCGGCCATTGTTCGATCGACCCCGGCAATGGGCGGCGCAACGCACGCCGCGCTCGACGCCGACGATTCACAAATAAGGCCGCGCCAACGCGCGGTGCACGTCAATCAACCTTGAGGTTCGACCGTTGGTACGAGCACGTGCAGGCAACGATCGTGGCAAACTCCCTGCAGAAGAGGTAGGTGACACGGCTGCGCGCGCTTCCGGCAAGCAACCGGCGACCGTCGAGGAAGTTGTGATCGTAACAGGGGGCAATAATAACGTGGAAAAATGCGTCAACTGCGAATACTACGATCGCAGGCGTGCGCGGCCGACCGACGGCAAGGCGCCGATGTGGGGCCAATGCCGGCGCCACTCGCCGCATTTGAACCCTGCGACGGCAAAGGCGTACGTCGTCGAAGGCGTATGGCCCCTGGTACGCGACGACGATTGGTGCGGCGAATATAAGGTTCTGACACGCATGTTCGAGGAAGTGGTACCTGAACTCGTTGCGCTTGCGGCCGAGGACGCGCCAAACACTCCATCGCGCGGCCGAACGGTGCCTGCAACCGCCAGTGGGGCCGTCACGGCCACTGCCGGCGACGACTGAGCGATCTGCAGCAACCGCGGCAGCCATTCGCCAGCGGTAATCCTGAAAGCCAAGCGTAGGCGGCGCTCGTGTCGCGGCCGGCGGTCGCTCGCCTGTGCCGCGATCTGCGGCAGCAGTGTTTTTTCGCGGCCGCGCGATGGGCGACAGCGACAGATCCAACGCGGCCGGCGCGCTCGGCTACCATTGGGTCTGTGAATCCCGCCCTCCATGCTGCGCTCGCCGAAGGCGCGGTCGTCGTTACGCCCAATCGTCGTCTCGCCCGCTTCCTGCATCGGGAATTCGACGTCGCCCAGCGCGCGGCCGGCCGCGCCGCATGGCCGACCCCGACGATCCTGCCTTATCCAAACTGGCTGGAGATGCTGTGGAGCGAGGCGATCCTGTCGGACGCGGCGACGGGTGCGTCACTCTTGTTGACTTCCGCGCAGTCCGGCATCTTGTGGCGGCGCGTCGTCGATGCCGATGGATTATCGTTGCTCGATCCGCACGGCGCCGCGTTGGTCGCCGCCGAGGCGTGGACGCTGGTCCATGCCTGGGGTGCGGGCGGAGAGAGTTGGCGTGCCTGGCGCGGCATGCTCGAAGAGACCGACGATGTTTCGATCTTCGTGCGTTGGGCAGAGCAGTATCAAGCTGCGTTGCGACGCGCCGACGCATGCGATCTCGCGCTGGCGCCGGAGCGGCTGGCGACGGTTGCCAGACGCATCGATCGTCGCGCGCGCCCTTTGATCATGGCGGGGTTCGTCGAGTTGACGCCGCAGCAGGAGCGCCTGTGTGCAGCCCTCGTCGGCGCCGGAACGCAAGTACGCCGCGTCGAGACGCTGCGTGTCGTACCGCATGCGGCAGCCTCGCGCATTACCGCGGCGAGTCGGCGCGATGAGCTGGCGGCGGCGCTCAATTGGGCGCGCGACCATGTCGAGCAGCGCGGCGCAACGCGCATCGGCATCGTCGTCGAAGATCTCGCGCAACGCCGCGATGAGGTGGTCGCGCTGGCGGAGGATCTCCTTTGTCCCGGTGCGATTCTGCCCGGCGCAGCCGTTTCCGCGGCGCCGTTCGACATTTCTCTCGGCGTGGCACTCGAGTCGGTTCCGCTCGTTGCGGCCGCGTTCGACCTGATCGCGCTCGCGCACTCGGATCTCGACGCCAGCGCCGCGTCGGTTCTGCTTCGCTCACCGTATCTCCCGGACGCAGAGCGGACATGGGCTCGCCGCGCCGCCTGCGAGCGCGTCTGGCTCGATAGCGGTGTTCGCACAGTTACCATGAGCGACGCGATCGCCGCCCTCGACGCACCCTCTCCGGAGCTGGCACGACGATGGCAGCGGGCGCGCGAAGCGTGGCGCACCCCTTCGCCGGCCAGCCCTCGAGGGTGGGCGGACGCGTGGCGCGCGTGGCTCGTCGATACCGGCTGGCCGGGAACGCGGCCGCTCGACAGCGGCGAATATCAGGCGCGAGAGGCGTGGGAGCACGCGCTCGCGGAGTTCACGCGCCTGGGCGCGGTGCTGCCGAGGCTCGACGCCGCACGGGCGATCGATGCGTTGCGCGGGCTGTTACGCGATACCGTGTTCCAACCCGAGGGCAGTGCCGCGCCGATCCAGATCCTCGGGATCCTCGAAGGATCCGGGCTCGCTTTCGACGCGTTGTGGGTCGCCGGGCTGTCCGCCGATCGCTGGCCGCCGGCCCCTGCGCCGAATCCGTTGCTGCCTTTCGCGTGGCAGCGCGAGCGCAACGTGCCGCGTTCGAGCGCCAAGCGTGAGCTCGCGTTTGCCGAAACGCTGACCGCGCGCTTTGCGCAAGCCGCGTCGGAAGTGGTGTTCAGCTCCGCCGCGAGCGCCGACGACCATGCGCTTTCGCCATCGGCGTTGATCGTGCGCTATCCCATGCGCCCCGCACACGTCGTTTCGCCGCCGTGGTGGCACGCGATGGCGACAAGCACGACGCTCGAGGTGATGGTCGACGATCGGGCGCCGCCGCTGGCCGCGGGTAGTGTCGCGCCCGGCGGATCGCGCATCATCGCCACGCAAAGCGATTGCCCCTTCCAGGCGACGGCGCGGCATCGCCTCGGCGCGGAAGCGTGGCCGGCGCCGCTTGCGGGTTTGTCGGCGCGCGAGCGCGGAATGCTGGTTCACGCGACGCTGGCGGCATTCTGGGGAAGGGTCGGTGATCTTGCGTCACTGGTAGCGCTCGATCCGACGGCCCTCGCTGCGCACATCGCCGCTGCGGTCGAACGCGGGCTCGCGGAGCTGCCCGCGCCCCGGTGGCGAGGTTTGCCGCTGCTGATCCGCGCCGGCGAGCGCAGGCGGCTCTCGATGCTGTTGGAGGCCTGGCTCGCGGTCGAGCGTCGCCGCCCCGCGTTTACCGTGCGCGATATCGAGGCGAAACAATCGCTTTCGTTGCGCGGGCTCACGTTCCGCTTGCGCCTCGACCGCGTCGACGCGCTCGCCGACGGGGGAGTTGCGATCATCGATTACAAGACCGGTCGCATCGATCGGCCGGCGCAATGGTTCGACGAGCGGCCGCGCTCGCCGCAGTTGGGAATGTACGCGCTCGCGGAGCGCGAGGCACACCCGGAGCTTGCAACGCGTGCGGTCGCGTATGCGCAACTTTGTCCCGGTGCCGTCGCACCGGCCGGTCTCGTCGCCGATGCGAGCGCCTGGCCCGGGCTGGATGCCGTCGCATCGCTCGGGCGCCACCGCGATTGGCGCGCGCTCGAGTCGTGGTGGGAATCGCATCTTGGCGCGCTCGCCGGCGAGATCGCGCTGGGTCACGCCGCGGTCGCGCCGCGCGCGACGCCGTTGCCCTGCAAGAATTGCGGCCTGCAGGCGGTGTGCAGGATTGAGTCCGTGCGCGGTGTCGAAGACGAAGGGTCCGGCGATGAATGACCGCGGCATCGAGCGCGACCGCGACGCGCGCCTGGCGGCCTTGGATATCGCGCGATCGTTTATCGTCGAGGCGCCCGCGGGATCGGGCAAGACCGAGCTTCTGCTGCAGCGTTTTCTCGCGCTGCTGGCGCGCGTCGAGCGCCCCGAGGCGATCGTCGCGATGACTTTCACCCGCAAGGCTGCGGGCGAGATTCGCGACCGGATCCTGGTCGCGTTGCGCGAGGCAGAAGCTGCGCCGCCGGCAGAGCCTCATCGTGCGCTCACCTGCCGCCTCGCGCGCGCGGCGTTGCGGCGCGATGCCGCGCTCGGCTGGAACCTGATCGCGCACCCCGCGCGCCTGCAGGTGCATACGATCGATGCGCTCTGTCTCGCGCTTGCGCGACAAGCGCCGCTGGCGGTGAAACTGGGCGCGATGCCGCGCATGATCGAACGCGCCGAGGCGTTGTACGTCGAAGCCGCGCGTGCGGCGCTCGACGAAGCGGGCGCGGGTGAAGGGGCGTGGCAGCGTCTGCTCGACGACCTGGACAACAATGCCGACCGCCTCGTCGGATTGCTGGCGAGTCTGCTCGCCAAACGCGAGCAGTGGCTGCGTTACCTCGTCACCGATGACCCGACAGCATTGCGCGCAGCGCTCGAGGATGCGCTCGCCGCGGAAATCGACGCCGAGCTTCGCGCGCTGGCCGAGATGTTTCCGCGATCGAGCGCGCAGCGGCTCATCGAGCTTCTGCGCTATGCGGCGGGGAACCTGGCACGCAATGGCGAAGGACATCGCCTGGCGGTATTCCTTGACGACGACGCGCTTCCGTCGGCGAGCGCCGACGGCTTGCCGCGCTGGCAGGCGATCGCCGACTGGTTGCTAACCAAGAAGGGCGAGCTACGAGTACAGGTCAACAAGAATCAGGGGTTCTTTGCGGACGGCGATATCGGCAGCGCCGGCCGCGAAACGCGCAAGCAAGCGATGGAAGCGCTGCTCGCTGAACTTGCGGCAGTGCCGGGCCTGGCCGCGGCGTTGCACGCGACGCGGCGCCTGCCGCCGCCGCGCTACGACGAGGCTGCGTGGCGCTTCATCGCCGCGCTGCTCGACGTGCTGCCGCGCGTAGCCGCGCGGCTCGAGCTCGTGTTCGCCGATGTCGGCTCGATCGATTTCAACGAAGCGACCCTGATCGCGCTGCGGGCGATGTCGAGCAGCGACGCTCCCTCCGAGCTTCTGCTCGCGCTCGACCTTCGAATCGAGCATCTTCTGGTCGACGAATATCAGGATACTTCGCTCGCTCAACGCGACCTGATCGAAAAGCTGACCGCCGGGTGGACACTGGGCGATGGCAGAACGTTGTTCGTCGTCGGCGATCCGATGCAATCGATCTACCGCTTTCGCGATGCCGACGTCGGGCTGTTTCTCGATGCGCAACGCCGGCAGCGAATCGGCGGCGTCGCGCTCGAGCCGCTGACGCTCGCGCGCAATTTCCGCTCGCAGCGAGCCTTGGTCGAGTGGGTCAATCGCATCTTTGCGCGGGTGTCGTCGGCGAGCGCGCCGCGGCGCAGCGCGATCACTTTCAAGGCTGCGGTCGCCGCGCGCGATCCGGAGCCCGCGCCGGCGGTGACGCTCGATGTCTGCCGCAGCGAGGCGCTCGAAGCCGAGACGGTCGTGGCGCGCATCCGCGCCGCGCTGGCCGGCGATGCGCAGTCGATCGCGATCCTCGTGCGCAAGCGCCCCGATCTAGCGGAGCTGCTGCCCGCGCTGCGCAGCGCCGAGATCCCCTACGCGGCGGTCGACCTCGATCGTTTCTCCGAACGACAGGCGATGCTCGATCTCGCCTCGCTCGCGCACGCCTTGGTGCAGCCCGCCGACCGCGCGGCCTGGCTCGCGACGCTGCGCGCGCCTTGGTGCGGATTGACGCTGCCGGACTTGTTCACGCTCGCTGGCGAATGCGAGAGCGGGCCGCTGTGCGAAGCCATCGTCGGGCCCCGCGCAGACGAGCTGCAGTCGCGGCTTACAAGCGATGGACGCGCGCGACTCGCGCGATTCTCCGCCGCGGTCGCGCCCGCGCTGCACGATCGCGGTCGGGTGCCGCTCGCGACGATGGTGCGCGGCGCGTGGCTCGCGCTAGGCGGACCCGCGTGCGTCGCCGAACCGATCGATCTCGACGCCGCACAGCGCGTCCTCTCGCTTCTGGCGGAGCATTCCGCGGGGGCCGACGTGGCGGACTGGCCGGCCTTTGCCGCCGCGCTCGATGCGCTCTACGCGGACCAGGAGATCGATCCCGCGACACGGGTTCGCGTCATGACCCTGCATCGCGCCAAGGGGCTGGAGTTCGACGTCGTCGTCATGCCTGCGCTGGCGCGCCCGGCCAAGCGCCCCGATCCTGAGCTGCTGCTCTGGCGGCAACGGCCTGCCGGACTACTGTTGGCGCCGGCGAGCCCCACATCGGTCGACCGCAACGATCGCGACCCGATATACGCGTATCTGCGCGCGCTCGATGCCGCCGAGGACGCCTCCGAACTCGCGCGGCTGCTCTACGTCGGCTGCACGCGTGCGAAGCGCAGCCTGCACCTGACCGCGAGCTTGTCCGTGGATCGCGACGCGGACGGCCGATCGCGCTGGAAACACCCGGCGCGCGGCTCTTCACTCGACGCCCTCTGGGCCGCGGTACGGGACGAAGCTTCGCTGCCGCCTGAGGAGCCGGTTGCGGCGGCGGGCGGCACGATCGTCTCCGGTGTACCGCTGCAGAGGCTGCCGCTTGCCTGGCGATTGCTGCCGCCCCCCTCCACGCAGGTTGCGCGCGCCGTGGAAATGCTGCGCGGCACGGAGCCCGTGGAGTTCGACTGGGTGCGCGAAACGGCGCGGCAGATCGGTACGGTCGCCCACCGGATTCTGCGGCAGATCGCCGAGGACGGGCTCGATAGCTGGACGCTTGCCCGAGTGGAGGCGCAGCGCCAACGGGTCGCGCGGGAGCTCTCCGCGCTCGGATTCACCGGCGCCGAGGCCAGCGCCGCCGTGGAGCAAGTGCTGGCGAGTATCCGCACGATGCTCGCCGATTCGCGTGGCCGTTGGCTCTTCGATCCGCGGCATGCCGACGCGCACAGCGAATTTGCGGTGACCGAATGGCGTGACGGCAGCTTCGTTCATCGCGTGCTCGACCGCACGTTCGTCGATGCCGACGGGACGCGTTGGATCATCGACTTCAAGTTGTCGCGGCACGAGGGCGCGGGCGTCGACGCGTTTCTCGATAACGAGCGTGAGCGTTACCGGGCGCAGCTCGAGAGTTACGCCGGCGCGATGCGCTCGCTCGATGCGCGGCCGATCCGGTTGGGTCTGTACTTCCCGCTCCTTGGGGCCTGGCGCGATTGGCTGGCACCGATCTAAAGCGCAGGCCGCGCCGCGCGCGAGACGCTGCTGGACCGCAGGGCGATCAAAACGGTAAAATCGAAGTTTTTCAATGCCTTCCGGCTACTGCCGCGGCAAATCAAAGAGCCTCCAGGCGTGCAGGTCTACCGCGGAGTCCCCGCCTCTTCAAGTCACGGTGCGGATCACGTCGCCCTGACCATCGGCAACTTCGACGGTGTCCACCGGGGACACCAGGCGATGCTCACCCGCCTCGTGGAAGCCGCTGAAGATCTCGGGCTGCCGTCCGCGGTCCTGACCTTTGATCCGCATCCTCGCGAGTTTTTTGCTCGCGAGGCCGCGCCGCCGCGGCTGTCGACACTGCGCGGCAAGCTTCAGCTCTTCGCGAAGCTCGGCGTAGCCCGGGTGTATATCGCGCGTTTCGATGCCCGGCTGTCGACGCTGACGGCAACGCAGTTCATCGACGATGTGCTCGTGCGCGCGCTGTGCACGCGCTGGGTGCTTGTCGGCGCGGATTTCCGCTTCGGGCGCGGCCGGTCCGGTGATCTCGCGGCGCTGCGCGCTGCTGCGCGAACCTTCAGCGTCGAAGCGATGACTACCGTGACGGTGGACGGGGAGCGCGTGTCGAGCAGCGCCATTCGCGAGGCGCTCGCCAAGGGCGAGCTCGAGCGCGCCGCGAATATGCTTGGCAGGCCCTACGCCGTCATCGGGAGGGTTGCACACGGCGACAAGCTCGGTCGCAACCTCGGATTCCCCACGGCGAATGTGCCCTTGCGGCACAAGCCGGCATTATCCGGGATCTTCGCCGTGCGCGTGCACGGGTTGGGCGATGTGCCGCGGTTGGGAGTCGCGAGCCTGGGCGTGCGCCCGACTGTCAAGGCAGGCGCGCTGCCCTTGCTCGAGGTGTTCGTGTTCGATTTCGACGCCGCCATCTACGGCCGGCGGATCAGCGTGGAGTTCCTGCACAAATTGCGCGACGAGGAACGCTACGCCGATCTCGATGCGCTGAGGCGACAAATACACGCCGACGTCGCTCAGGCGCGCGATTACTTTGCAACTCAGAAATAGCGGCAGGCGACGATGCCCGACGACCCGAAGACCGACTACAAGTCGACGCTGAATCTACCCGACACGCCTTTTCCCATGCGCGGCGATCTCGCCAGGCGCGAGCCCGGCTGGGTCAAGGATTGGCAGGAGCGCAAGGTGTACGAGGCGATCCGCGCTGCGAGCCGCGGCCGGCCGCGCTTCGTGCTGCACGACGGTCCGCCGTATGCGAACGCCGCGATCCACATCGGCACCGCGGTCAACAAGATCCTCAAGGACTTCGTCGTCAAGAGCAAAGAGCTCGCCGGCTTCGATGCGCCGTACCTGCCCGGCTGGGATTGCCACGGCATGCCCATCGAGGTGCAAATTGAAAAGACGTACGGCAAGAACCTGTCGATCGCGGACACGCAGCGCCTGTGCCGCGCCTATGCGACCGAACAGATCGCCCTGCAGAAGGCGGATTTCCAACGCCTCGGCGTGCTGGGCGATTGGGATCATCACTATACGACGATGGGCTATCGCAACGAGGCCGACGAAATCCGCATCCTCGGCAGGCTTCTGGGAAAAGGCTATCTCTATCGCGGCCTGAAGCCGGTGAACTGGTGCTTCGATTGTCACAGCGCGCTCGCCGAGGCCGAAGTCGAATACGAGGATCGCGAAGACATCGCGATCGACGTCGCGTTTCCGCTGACTGACCCGGCCGAACGCGCCAAGCTCGCGCGCGTGTTCGGGCTGGGCACGGTCCCCGACGAACCCATTGCCGCCGTCATCTGGACGACCACGCCCTGGACGATACCGGCAAACCAGGCACTCAACGTTCATCCGGACTTGGACTACGCGCTCGTACTCACCGAGCGCGGCTATCTGCTCCTCGCCGCGGACCTCGTGGATCGCTGCCTCGATCGCTTCGAGCTCGACGGCCGCGTGGTCGCGACTGCCCGAGGCAGCGCGCTCGAAGAGCTGTCGTTCCGGCATCCGTTCTACGATCGAGCCGCCCCGGTGCTCCTGGGAGAATACGTTACCCTGGAGCACGGTACGGGCATCGTCCACTCGTCGCCAGCGTACGGCATCGACGACTTCAACTCCTGTCGGCGCTACGGCATGTCGGACGACGCGATCCTCAATCCCGTGCAGGGAGACGGTCGCTACGTCAAGAGCCTGCCGTTTTTTGGCGGCATGAGCATCTGGGACGCGAATCCGAAAATCGTCGCCAAGCTCTCGGAAGTCGGCGCGCTGCTGCATGCCGAGCCGTGGACGCACAGCTACATGCACTGCTGGCGACACAAGACACCGATCATCTATCGCGCCACGACACAGTGGTTCGCCGGTATGGACGATGTTCCGGGCTGGCGCGGCATGAAGCCCGGCGAGACGCTGCGCACGACCGCGCTGCGCGGCGTCGACGGCACCAGATTTTTTCCTGCCTGGGGCAAGGCGCGCCTGCACGGCATGATCGCGAATCGCCCGGACTGGACGCTGTCGCGGCAGCGGCAGTGGGGCGTGCCGTTGCCGTTCTTCGTCGACAAGGAAACCGACGAGCTGCACCCCGACACGCCGTCACTGCTCGAGCTCGCAGCGACTAAAGTCGAGCGCGGCGGCATCGAGGCCTGGTTCGAGGCGACCCACGAAGACTTCGGCGTCGACGCGGGCAAGTACCGGAAGCTTACCGACACACTGGACGTCTGGTTCGATTCCGGCTCGACGCACGAGACGGTGCTCCGGCGCGACCTGCAGCTCGGGTTTCCGGCCGATCTCTACCTCGAAGGTTCCGACCAGCATCGGGGCTGGTTCCACTCTTCGCTGCTGACCTCGAGCATGCTCAACGGCCGCCCGCCGTACGACGCGCTGCTGACGCATGGCTTTGTCGTCGATGGCTCGGGGCTGAA
>DASWDF010000219.1:0-15494 GCA_036395475.1 Casimicrobiaceae bacterium | reverse complement strand
TCGATCTCCTGCCGGCTGTGCTTCGCCGTGCCGCGCATGAGCATCGACGCCGCCAGATCGCCGTCGGTATCGCGGCCCGCGAGCGAGCGCTCGTCGCCTTGATGCAGCTTGAGCGCAAAATGGACCGTTCCGCCGCGGGTCTTCTTCGGCAGCAGCACGACTTTCATGCCGTTGGCGAGCGCGAAGCGCTGCGCGCGGAGATCGAGATTCGCCGGTGTCGGGTCGAAGCTTTCCCCGGCGGCGAGCGGCGCATCGCCCTTGTAGTCCTTCACCAGCGCGGCGATGTCGACCTTTGCCTGCACCGGCGAGCGCTCCGGCTGCGCGTCCGGAATAAACTCGCCAACGGTGCGATTCGCTGGCTTCAAGTACGCGACCGCGACGCGCTGCACGTCTGCCGCGCTGACCTTGCGCCAGCGGTCGCGTTCGAGGAAGAAGAGCCGCCAGTCGCCGCTGGCCATCGCTTCCGAGATCGAGGCCGCGAATGCCTGCGGGCTCGCGATGATGCGCTCGAACTCGTTCAACCCCCGCGCCCGCGCGCGTTCGACTTCGGCGGCGGTGATCGGCTGCGCCTTGACGCCTTCGAGCGTGGCGAGCATCGCGTCGCGTGCCTTGTCGAGCGAGCCGGTGGCGGGAACCTGCGCGAAGAACATCACGACGCCCGGATCGTGCATGCCCCAGTTTTCGCCCTCGACCGTGCTGGAGAGATTCGTGTCGACCAGCGCCCGGTAGAGCCGGCCGGAAGGCGCGCGAGTCATGATTTCGGTGAGCACATCCATCGCCACGTAATCGGGGCTCGCCTGCGGCATGGTGTGATAGAGCGCGCCGACGAGCTGCGTATCGCCGACGCGGCGTAGCACGACCCGCCGCTCGCCGTCCTGCACCGGCTCGTCGGTGTACAGCGGAGGAAGCTTGCGCGCCGGACGCGGGATCGGTCCGAAGTGTTTCGCGATCAGGCGTAGCGCTTCTTCCGCGTCGAACGCACCGGCGACGATCAGCACGGCGTTGTCCGGCTGGTAGTGCGCGCGGTAGAACGCCTGCAGGCGCTCGATGTTGACGCGCTCGACATCGGTGCGCGCGCCGATCGGCTCCTTGCCATAGTTGTGCCAGTTGAACGCCGCCGAGAGCATGCGCTGCACGAGGATGCTATGCGGGTTGTTCTCGCCGCTTTCCATCTCATTGCGCACCACGGTCATCTCACTGTCGAGATCCTTGCGCGAGATGAATGAATTGACCATGCGGTCGGCTTCCATGGCCAGCGCCCAGTCGAGATTGCCGGCCGAGGCGGGAAACGTCTCGTGATAGTTGGTGCGGTCGAAACCGGTCGAGCCGTTGAAGTCCATACCGCGGCGTCCGAGCTCGGTCATGATGTTGCCGTGCGCGGGCGTGCCCTTGAACATCAGGTGCTCGAGCAGGTGCGCCATGCCGGTCTCGCCGTAATTCTCGTGATGCGAGCCGACGAGATAGGTCACGCTGACCGTAGTCTTGGGCTGTGTCGCGTCGGGAAAGAGCAGCACGCGCAAGCCATTGGCCAGCGTGTACTCGGTGACGCCTTCGACGGTCGGGCCCTGATCGATGCCGGCGGGCAGCGTGGCTGCTGCGGTCGTCGAGACGAGGGCGATGCAGGGAAGGGCGAGGCGGGCAAGCGAGCGGAGCGAAAACATAGCCAGAATATTGGGTTGGAACGCGGGAATCAAAGCGAAAAACCGGCTACCGGCAGGGTTATTCGACCGCCGACAGCTTTGCAATGGAGCGCTCGGCCGGCGATTGGTTCCCCGGTGAAGGCGTGCGCCGCCGCCCGGCGCGAATACTCTGCACTTTACGTGCAGCATCCTCGCTCGTTTTGTCCGGGGCCCAAGCCTAGAGTCGAATCGCGGCGCATTTCACACGCCGTACGAGGAGAACCCAATGCTCGAGGCCCGTCGACGTCATCGGCACTTGCGCGAAAAGCAGCGCGGCGCCGTTGCGACCCGGCGCGGCCCCGATCGTCGGCCGCCCGCCGCTACGGCTGATCCTCGCCCTCACCGGGCCACAACAACCGAAGTGGCCCGCAACGTGGCGGTCAAGGCGCTCAAGCTTCTCGCCCTGGTTGCGCTCAGCCAGCTCGGATACCGTCTTGCGTCGTGGATGGCGCTGCCGGTCCCGGGCAGCGTGGTGGCAGTGGGTCTGCTGTTGAGCCTGCTGTCCAACCGGATCGTTCCGGCACGCTGGTTCGACAAGGCTGTCGCATTGCTGCTCAAGCATTTGCCGATGCTTGTCATCCTGGTCGCCGTCGGCATCCTGATGTTCGGCGACCTCATCACCGCTCGCGGACTGGCGATCGCGCTGACCCTTTCCGGCAGCGCGATTGCCGGGTTCGCGATCTCCCGCCTGCTCCGCCGGACATCGCCGCCCTCCGGGCGACAGCAGCCCGACCCTGGTCCGACACAATTGACGTTTACGTAAACGTAAGGTACTGTAGTCGCTTCGCGGGCGAGGAGTAAGCTTTGCCTCCCGCCCGCGCGCGTTTGCGTGCCCTCGCGCCTTCGTGGAACCGCCGATGAACGACGTCGCCATCGCCAAAAAGCCGCCCGTCACCAGGCCCACCCACAAGGTGCGCTTCGTCACTGCTGCGAGCCTGTTCGACGGGCACGACGCGTCGATCAATATCATGCGCCGCATTCTCCAGGCGACTGGCTGCGAAGTTATCCATCTCGGCCACAACCGCTCGGTCGAGGACATCGTCACGACCGCGTTGCAGGAAGACGCGCACGGCATCGCCGTCTCGTCGTATCAGGGCGGCCACGTCGAATTCTTCAAATACATGCTGGATCTTCTGCGCGAGCGTGGAGGAGCCAACATCAAAGTCTTCGGCGGCGGCGGAGGCGTGATCATTCCCTCCGAGATCGACGAGCTGCAGAAATACGGCGTCACGCGCATTTTCTCGCCCGAAGACGGCCAACGGCTCGGCCTGCAGGGGATGATCAACGAAATCGTCACGCCCTGCGACGTCGACCTCGCTCAGGAATTGCCGAACGATCTGAGCGCGATCAGGGCCGGCGACAAGCGAGCTCTTGCGCGGTTCATCACGGGGCTCGAAGGCGAAGCGGTGCCGCCGAAGCTCCGCGACGAATTGCTGCGCGCGGCGGAGGCGTCGAAGGCGCCCGTCCTCGGGATCACCGGGACCGGCGGCGCGGGCAAATCGTCGCTCACCGACGAGCTGATCCGCCGTTTCCGCATGGATCAGGACGACAAGCTCAGGATCGCAATCATCTCCATCGATCCGTCGCGCCGCAAATCCGGCGGCGCGCTGCTGGGCGATCGCATCCGCATGAATGCGATCCAGCATCCGAACATCTACATGCGCTCGATGGCGACGCGCGAGGCGGGCATGGAGGTTTCCAAGGCGCTACCCGATGCCATCGCCGCGTGCAAGGTCGGCGGCTTCGATCTGATCGTCGTCGAGACTTCGGGCATCGGCCAGGGCGATGCTGCGATCGTTCCACTCGCCGACTGCTCGCTCTACGTCATGACGCCCGAGTTCGGCGCGGCCTCGCAGCTCGAGAAGATCGACATGCTCGACTTCGCCGACTTCGTCGCGATCAACAAGTTCGACCGCAAGGGCGCCGCGGACGCGCTGCGCGACGTGCGCAAGCAGTATCAGCGCAACCGCGAGCTGTTTGGGCAAGCGCCCGACGCAATGCCGGTGTACGGGACCATCGCGGCACGCTTCAACGACGACGGCGTGACTGCGCTCTATCAGGCGCTCACCGCGCGGCTCACGCAGGAAGGATTGAAGCTCGCGCAGGACGTCGTCCCGGCGAAGGCCGGGGTCCAAGTTGGTTCACACACGGGGAAGCTACCCTTAGTCACCACCAAGTTCTCCACCGGACAGAACGCCGTCGTGCCGCCGGCGCGCGTGCGCTACTTGGCCGAGATCGCAGAGACCGTGCGCGCGTACCATGGCTGGGCGAAGGAGCAGGCGAAGATCGCGCGCGAGCGGCAGCAATTGATGGCGACGAAGGAAATGCTCAGCTCCGAGCCGGCGAGCGATTCCCCTGTGGCGTCATCTGAATCTACCGTGGCGTCGGCTCAATCTTCCGTGGCGTCATCCCCGCGAAAGCGGGGATCCAGTGACGTTGAGCCGGCCACAAAGACGCTAGATTCCCGCCTTCGCGGGAATGACGTCATTGAAGAAATCGACGCGCTCGTCGCCCAACGCGACGCCGCCCTCGACCCCCGCGCGAAAAAGCTCCTCGACATGTGGCCCAAAACGAAGGCCGCCTACACCGGCGACGAATACGTCGTCAAAATCCGCGGCAAGGAAATCCGCTCGGCGCTGACGACGGTCTCCCTCTCGGGCACGCACGTCCCCAAAGTGGCGCTGCCGAAATACGAAGACGACGGCGAGATCCTGCGCTGGCAGCTCCGCGAGAACGTCCCGGGCAGCTTCCCGTTCACCGCCGGCGTGTTCGCGTTCAAGCGAGAGAACGAGGACCCGACGCGCATGTTCGCCGGCGAGGGCGATGCGTTCCGCACCAACAAGCGCTTCCACATGCTCGCCGACGGCATGCCGGCGAAGCGCCTGTCGACCGCGTTCGATTCGGTCACGCTCTACGGCAACGATCCCGACCTGCGCCCCGACATCTACGGCAAGGTCGGCAACTCGGGCGTGTCAATCGCCACGCTCGACGACATGAAAGTGCTCTACTCGGGCTTCGATCTCTGCGCGCCGAACAACTCGGTGTCGATGACGATCAACGGGCCGGCGCCGACGATCCTGGCGATGTTCATGAACACCGCGATCGATCAGCAGCTCGAGAAGTTTCGCACCGACAACAACCGCGAACCCACCGACGACGAGGCGCAGAAGATCAAGGCGTGGACGCTCTCCACCGTGCGCGGCACGGTGCAGGCCGACATCCTCAAGGAAGATCAGGGCCAGAACACCTGCATCTTCTCCACCGAGTTCAGCCTGAAGGTGATGGGCGACATCCAGGAGTACTTCGTCCAGCACGACGTCAGGAACTTCTACTCGGTGTCGATCTCCGGCTATCACATCGCCGAGGCCGGCGCGAATCCGATCTCGCAGCTCGCGTTCACGCTCTCGAACGGCTTCACCTTTGTCGAGGCGTATCTCGCGCGGGGCATGCGCATCGACGACTTCGCGCCGAACCTGTCGTTCTTCTTCAGCTATGGCATGGACCCGGAGTATTCGGTGATCGGCCGCGTGGCGCGCCGCATCTGGGCGGTGGCGATGCGCGAGCGCTACGGCGCCAACGAGCGCAGTCAGAAGCTCAAGTTCCACTCCCAGACGAGCGGGCGAAGCCTCCACGCGCAGGAGATCGCGTTCAACGACATCCGCACCACGCTGCAGGCGCTGATCGCGACCTACGACAACACCAACAGCCTGCACACCAACGCCTACGACGAAGCGATCACGACGCCCACCGAGGAGTCCGTGCGCCGCGCGATGGCGATCCAGCTCATCATCAATCGCGAATGGGGGCTCGGCAAGAACGAGAACCCGAACCAGGGCAGCTTCATCATCGAGGAGCTGACCGATCTCGTCGAGCAAGCGGTGCTCAAGGAATTCGAGGCGATTTCCGAGCGTGGCGGCGTGCTGGGCGCGATGGAGACCGGCTACCAGCGCGGCAAGATCCAGGAAGAATCGCTCTACTACGAGCACAAGAAGCACGACGGCAGCTATCCGATCGTCGGCGTCAACACCTTCCGCAGCAAGCACGGCGACGCCGTGCCCAAGAAGCTCGAGCTCGCCCGCTCCACCGAAGAAGAGAAGCAATCGCAGCTAAAGCGGCTGGCGGAGTTTCACGCGCGCAACGCAAAGGCCGCGCCCGCGGCGCTCGAGCGCCTGAAGCGCGTAGTAATCGAGAACGGCAACGTCTTCGCCGAGCTCATGAAGACCGTGCGGGTGTGCTCGCTCGGTCAGATCACCAAGACGCTGTTCGAGGTGGGCGGGGAGTATCGGAGGAGCATGTAGTCGAGGCGGCGCTCCGCCACGCCCGCAATGCGCTGGCTCCGTTCGCGATGAATCTGCCGCTCAACCAGGCCGATGGAATCCCCGATCCAACCCGCTGGGCTGCACTGATCGAGGCGGGGATATTTCTCGTCTCGGGGCTGCCCGGTTTACGTAGGCCACCGTTCGAGAAACTGCAGTTTCGATCGCTCCCCGGCTATCACCCGCTGGCGAACATCGTCGGCGCGGCGCGCTTGCCGGCCTCCGAGGTTGCGAGCACGGTGGTACGAGTCCGAGAGTACTTCGAAGCCCGGTGCCAGCCGTTCAGCTGGCGCGTCGGCCCCGCCAGCGAACCGTCGGACCTTCCCCGCTATCTGATCGCGGCTGGACTGCGCCCAACGTACACGATGCGCGGAATGGCGATGCCGCAGATCACGCCCCCGGTTCCCGCTCCCGCACCTTTCCTCGTTCGCGACGCCGGGGCGGACGACATCCCGGCACTAGCCGCGTTGATCGAGCTGTCCTATCCCACATCGAGCGACGTTGCAGCGGGGCTTTCCGTGCTCTATCTTCAGGCGGCCGCATCGGGCCGCGCGCGGGTCGTCGTGGCCTCGGCGCCGGACCACGCGGGGCTCGTGGGCATGGGCGTGTGTTACGACTTCCCGGATTGCGCGGTCGTCGCGTTGGCCGGTGCCGCCAGCCTGCCCTTGTTTCGCAACCGGGGTATCTACCATCAGTTGCTCGCCCACCGTTTGCATGCCGCCCGGGCGCGGGGCGCGACGAGCGCAGTGACCCAAGCCGTGACTGACGGTTCGGCGCCGATCTGCCAACGCTGCGGTTTCATCGACCTGTTTGAGATCCAGGTTTTCGAATGGCATCCCGTTTGTGCAGGCACTGCAGATGGTCGGTGACCCACCACCTTCCGCTGCATCACGAGTCGCGCCATCGCTGGCCTGCTTCGAAGCGTGGGCGGACCGCGAGCCTGGCCGCGTCGCTATCCGCGAGCCCGAAGCAATAGCGACCACCTACGGGCAACTGCAGGCGCTCGCTGGCCGGATCGCGTCGGGTATCGTGACGACCGCCGCCGAATCCCGCCCGCGCGTGGGTGTCCTGTCGGAGAATGCGACGCTGCTAGCAGCGAGTCTGCTGGGAGCGCTGAAGGCCAACGCCGCCTTCGTTCCACTGGACCCGGCAAGTCCTCGAGCCCGCTTGGCGTCCCTCGTGGCCGACACGCGCCCGGCGTTACTGCTCGCCGACGACCGGAACCATCAGCTGGGCGAATCGCTGGCAGGTGCGAGCCTCCCGTTCCTCGGTTTCGGGTCGCTACCACCGACACCGACGGTGACCGCAATGCCTCCGCCGGCCGCTGCCGATGCCCTGGCATGGATTCTCTACACCTCGAGCACAACCGGTCGCCCCAAGGGTGTGATGCAGACCCGCGCCAACATCTTCCTCTATGCTGCCCAGGTCACCGAAGGACTCTCGCTCGGGCCCGCGAACCGGCTGCTGGTGGCCTCGCCGCTCCATCTGCACGCCGGTGCAACTCTCTCGCTCGCGGCCCTGCTGTCAGGGGCGACGCTAACGCCTTTCGACCTGCGCGAGACCGGCATCGAGCAGATGGCCGCGACCATCGACGCGCATGCAATCACCGTTCTCTTCGCCGTTCCGACGATTTTTCGCGCGCTGGTTCGGCTCGTCGGGCCCAGAGCAATCGTTACCTCGCACTTCGCCCGCGTCCGCCTGCTTCGCCTGTCGGGCGAAACCGTCACACCTGCCGATGTCGACCACGCCTGGCGTGTATTCCCCGGGCTGGAGACGCTGTCGGTTGGGCTAGGCGCAACCGAGACCGGTGGCATCAGTCACGCCTATTTCCGCCGCGGCGCCGCTCCGCTCAGCCGCATTCCGGTCGGGACCCCCGTCGAGGGAGTCAGCGTAACACTCGTCGACAGCCGCGGAAGGCCAGTGCCTGACGGGCGACCCGGCGAGATCGTCGTGACCAGCCGCTCGTTGTCGCCTGGGTACTGGGGTGACGGGGCGCTGACCGTGGCCAAATTCAAAGAGGTGGCCGGTGGACGCCAGTATCACACCGGAGACCTCGGTCGCCGGCTTGCCGACGGCACACTGGAGCACCTCGGCCGCAAGTGGTCGCAAACCAAGATCAACGGCCAGCGGGTTGAGCTCGCCGAGGTCGAGGCAGCACTCCGGCGCTTGCCGGGCGTGGCCGATGCTGCGGTTCGCGTCGGCGGCGGCGGCGACCGCCGCAGCCTCGCGGCCTTCGTGGTACCGCACCCGGGAGTTCGGCTCGAGGACACGCAGCTGAGGGCCGGCCTGGTTCAGCAGTTGCCGCGTTTCATGATTCCGACGTCGTACACGCACATGACGGCCCTGCCCACGACGCGCAGCGGAAAGGTGAAAAATTCTTTGCTCCGAAGTCCGCGCGATCATGACCGACTCCTCGGTGGCGACCGTGGGCGCTCCCGTCTCGAGGCCGCCATCTGCCGGATCTGGCAGGACGTACTCGATCTCGAGCGACCCGTCGGCCGGAACGACGACTTCTTCGCCCTCGGCGGCGACTCCCTGCAGGCAGCGCGAGCCGTCTTCAGGATCGAGGCTGCCCTCGGTTTCCGGCTATCGGTCTCCGCGATTTTCACCGCGGCGACGCCTGCGCGCTTTGCCGCGCTGATCGCTCTGGCGGGGCCGCGCGAGGACCGCGAAAATGCACAAGTCATAGCTCGAAGATCGAGAGGCTGAGTCCGCGAAGCGAGTGCGCGTGGAGGCGGATCGCATATTCGAATAGGCTGGTGACAAGACGCGGCCATGACGACTGTTCGCAACGTTCGCATGCTCACGCGCTACATGGCGTGGGCCAACGATAAGATCTACGATGCCGTCGCCGCGTTGCCCGAAGGCGAGGCGACGAAGCCTCGGCGCAGCGTGTTCAAGAACATCGTCCACACGCTGAATCACGTGTACGTGATCGACCTGATCTTTCAGGCGCATCTCGAGGGACGCGAGCACGGCTTCACGGCGCGCAACACGCCGAACCATCCGCCGCTGGACGAGCTGTGGCGGAAGCAGCGCGCGCTGGACGACTGGTACGTCGCCTGGAGCGATCGGCTCACCGAGCCCGAGCTCGAGCGCGAAGTGCACTTCTCGTTCGTGGGCGGCAGCGAAGGCGTGATGACATGCGCGGAGATCGCGCTGCATCTCGCCAACCACACGACCTATCATCGCGGCTACATTGCAGACATGCTCTACCAGGTGCCCGCGCATCCGCCGACCACCGATCTCACGGTTTTCATCCGGGACGTGCCGCAGATAGAGGCACCGTGACAAAGCCGGAAACGGATCCGACCCCCAATCGCGGGAAAATCGCCTGACTCCTGTTACCGTGCCATCAGTACAGCCGGATCGCCGTGTCGAAGTGCCAGGTTCGGCGGATCTCGATCACGTCGTACTCGCGGGCTAGGCTCGGCGGGAACACCCGGTAAGGCTTCTGGCTGTCAACGACGCGTTGTATCGCGTCGTCGAGGGCGGCCACGCCGCTGGATACAACGAAGGTCACCGACTCCACCGAGCCGTCACTGCGAATAGCCACCTTCACGATGGGATCGGTGTGAGGCTGCTTCGCCGCTTCGTGGACCATGTCGAACGTCATGTTCAGGTGGATCTTCCGCTCCCACGCTTCCGCGTACAGGATGATGTCCTGGTTGGGGTCAGTGCGACCGAAGAGTCTGTATCGACGTAAGGTCCACGGAGGTGGCAGCGAGCGTGACGGGTCTGCTGAAGCCGTTGCTGCTTGGCGCCGGGCAGCTTCCTCGTCCAGCTGTCGTCCTATCGCCCGAAGCGCCGCTTCCCGTCTTGCGGCCGCCTCCTGCGCCTCGACCCGTGCGGCCTCCCGACGTTCAGCCTCCCGCCGTGCGGCCTCGACGCGCGCCGCTTCTTCCTGCCGTGCGACCTCTTGACGCTGAGCCTCCTGCTGTGCCGCTGCCAGTCGCGCGGCCTCCCGACGTTGAGCCTCCCGCCGTTCGGACTCGACGCGCGCCGTTTCTTCCTGACGTGCGACCTCCTGACGCTGCGTCTCCTGTTGTGCCGCTGCCCGTCGCGCGGCCTCCTGGCGTTCAGCCTCTCGTCGTGCGGCCTCGACGCGCGCCGTTTCTTGCTGACGCGCGAGCTCTTGACGCTGGGTCTCCTGTGTCGCTGCCAGTCGCGCGGCCTCCTGACGTTCAGCCTCGCGTCGCGCGGCCTCCTGGCGTTCAGCCTCCCGTCGTGCGGCCTCGACGCGTGCCGCTTCTTCCTGCCGTCCGACCTCTTGACGCTGCGCTTCCAGCTGTGCCGCTGCCCGTTGCGCGGCCTCCTGGCGTTCAGCCTCCCGTCGTGCGGCTTCGACGCGTGCCGCTTCTTCCTGACGCGCGACCTCTTGACGCTGCGCCTTCTGTGCCGCTGCCCGTTGCGCGGCCTCCTGGCGTTCAACCTCTCGTCGTGCGGACTCGACGCGCGCCGTTTCTTCCTGACGTGCGAGCTCTTGACGCTGCGCATCCTGTTGTGCCGCTGCCAGTCGCGCGGCCTCCTGGCGTTCAGCCTCGCGTCGTGCGGCCTCGACGCGCGCCGCATCTTCCTGACGTGCGACCTCTTGACGCTGCGCTTCCAGCTGTGCCGCTGCCCGTTGCGCGGCCTCCTGGCGTTCAGCCTCCCGTCGTGCGGCTTCGACGCGTGCCGCTTCTTCCTGATGTTCGACCTCTTGACCCTGCGCCTTCAGTTCTGCCGCTGCCCGTCGCGCGGCTTCCCGTGCGACATCGCCGGCATCTTGAAACGCCGACGTCACGGTCTCCGGGCTCGAAGTGCTTGGCGGTACCGCAATGACAGGCGTTGGCACCGAAGGAGCTGCATCCACGACCGACACGGGCCTGTCGGCCGGCGCCGCGTCGACAACGGCCGGCTCCAGGATCTGCCCAGGCGCCACGTGATCGGATCCATCGGCGCGCGTAGGCGCTTTCACAGGGGCTGAACGGGCCACCGCGTTTCGCTTTGACTTGGCTCCTGCCGTCATCCGGGCCGCGGGCGGGATCGCTACTGCCTTGCGCCCCACACGAGGCGCACGGGACATGGATGGAGTCGGGGCCGGTCCACTGGCAACACGCTGCTCGATCGATGCCTGCTGCACAGGCTTCGCGACCGACGTGATCCCCGGCTCCCCGGCCCTGACATGCGTCGGAACGAGCACGACGCGCACGTCGGGCACCTCGATCCGTCGATCTCGCCAGGGAAAGCCGAAGCCCGGAAGCCCAAGTCCTTGGCCACCGAAGATCAGGCTCAACAGCAGCGTGTGAGACAGCAGGGAGAGCAGCAGCGCAAAAGCTAGCCGTTCGTGTTCACGCCCCATGGAGGCTTGCGAACGCATGATGAGCAACAAGGCGCGTTTCCGGGTGGTGATCACGACGGGGAATTAACGTTTGCGAAACCGACCTGCAATCCCGTTTCGGCACCCGGCGACTGGTATCGACACCACCTGCCGCTCCTTGCTAAGGTTCGGCAGAGCATGATCGGAGGTCGGCCGTGTCTATCCAGTACCTGAAGCGAGCCGCGAAGTCGCCGGAAACCGAAACCGCAACCGCCCGTGCGGTCGCCGAGCAGATGCTCGCAGAAATAGCGCGCAACGGCGAGCAGGCGGTGCGCGATTACGCGGCGAAGCTCGACGACTGGACGGGGCCGATCGTGATGACAGCGGAAGAGATCGAGCGGCGGATTCGCGATATCCCGGGAGCCGTGAAGCATGATATCGAATTCGCGGCGGAGCGAGTACGTCGCTTCGCGCAGGCCCAGCGTGAATCGATCCGCGAATTCACCATCGAGATGCAGCCAGGGCTCACGGCCGGCCAGAGGTTGATCCCGGTCAATGTGGCCGGCTGTTACGTTCCCACGGGGCGCTATGCGCACATCGCATCGGCTTACATGGCGATTGCCACCGCGAAGGCCGCGGGCGTTCCGTTCGTCGTCGCCAGCTCGACGCCTTATCACGGCGAGGGCATTCATCCTCAGGTCCTCTATGCGATGAAGGTCGCTGGCGCCGACACGATCCTCACGCTGGGCGGCGTGCAGGCGATTGCCGCAATGGCCTTGGGACTGTTCACCGGTAAGCCGGCGGACATCATCGTCGGACCCGGAAACAAGTTCGTGGCCGAAGCCAAGCGCATGCTGTTCGGCAAAGTCGGCATCGACGTGTTCGCGGGCCCCTCGGAAGTCGCGGTCATCGCCGACGAGAGCGCGGATGCCGCGATCGTCGCCTGCGACCTCGTCGGCCAGGCCGAGCATGGTCATGAGTCGCCGGCCTGGCTGATGACCACCTCGCGCCCGCTCGCTGTCGAGGCGATGCAGCTCGTGCCGGAGCTGATCGCGAAGCTGCCGCCGACCGCGCGCGACGCCGCCGCGAGCGCTTGGCGCGACTACGGCGAAGTCGTGCTCGCCGATACGCGCGAGGAGATCGCGGAAGTCTCCGACCGCTACGCGCCGGAGCACCTGGAAGTGCATGCGAGCGATCTCGACTGGTGGCTCGCCCGCCTGACTTGCTACGGCTCGCTGTTCCTGGGCGAGGAAACGACGGTCGCATTCGGCGACAAGACGTCGGGTCCGAACCACATCCTCCCCACCAAGGGGGCGGCGCGTTACTCGGGCGGTCTGTCCGTGCACAAGTTCCTGAAGACCGTGACCTGGCAACGCATGACGCGCGAGGCCAACCGCGACATCGCCCAGGTCACCGCGCGTATCTCGCGGCTGGAAGGCATGGAGGCTCACGCGCGCACCGCCGACGATCGGCTGGCGAAATACTTCCCGCACGAGCGCTTCGAGCGCGGTGTGCCGGTGGAGAGCTGACCGAGCATGTCTCGCCCCAGCTTGTTCGATCTTTCCGGTCGCGTCGCGGTGGTGACCGGCGCGAGCTCCGGCATCGGCCGGACCATCGCGCTGGCATTCGCCGGCGCCGGCGCGGCAGTCGTGCTCGTGGCCCGGCGGGCTTCCATGCTCGATGCCGTTCGCGATGAGATCGGCAATGCGGGCGGCCGCGCGGCGAGTCTGCCCTGCGATCTCGCCGATCGCGCTTCGCTCAAGGAATGCGCCGCGCGAGCAGGCGAATCTTTCGGGGCATCCGATATACTCGTGTCCGCCGCCGGAACCAACCGCCGGAAATCGATTCTCGACGTAACGGAAGACGACTGGGATGCGACGATGAGGCTGAATCTCGACGCGCCGTTCTTTCTGGCGCAGCGCCTCGCCCCGGCGATGATCGCGCGCGGTTTCGGTCGCATCATCAACATCGCGTCGCTGCAGTCGGTGCGGGCCTTCGCCGATTGCGCGCCGTACGGTGCGTCGAAGGGCGCGATCGCGCAGCTCACGCGCGCCCAAGCCGAAGCCTGGTCACGGCACGGCGTGAACGCGAATGCGATCGCGCCGGGGTTCTTCGCCACCGAGCTGACGGCGCCCATCGTGAATGATGAGCCGCGCTGGACGCAGATGGCGCAGCGCACGTTCGTCGGACGCAACGGCGAGCTGCCCGACCTGTGGGGAACGGCGCTGTTTCTCGCGAGCCGCGCCTCGGACTATGTCACCGGCCAGACGATATTCGTCGACGGCGGCTTTTCTGCCGGGTGATCGCATGAAGGCGCTGGTCTAGTTGCGGCCGTGAGCGACATCGTTTTCGACCGGGTGGCGCGCCACTTTCGTCGCGACGGGAAGGACATTCCGGCGGTCGACGACGTGAGCTTCGAAGTGCGCGCGCGAGAGTTCGTCGCCATCGTCGGCCCGTCCGGATGCGGAAAGACGACGTGCCTGCGCATGGCCGCGGGGCTGGAGTTTCCGACCCGCGGATCGGTGACGGTGGGAGGCAAACCCGTTACCAGACCGGGCCCCGATCGTTCGGTGGTGTTCCAGCAATTCGCGCTCTTCCCGTGGAAGACGGTGGTCGAGAACATCGACTTCGGCTTGCGCGCGTCGCGCGTGGCGTTGCCGGAGCGCCGTTCACGCGTTGCGCGCTATGTCGAGCTGATGGGTCTGCAGGGCTATGAATCGGCGTTTCCGCATCAGCTATCGGGCGGCATGCAGCAGCGTGTTGCGATCGCGCGCAGCTATGTGCTCGATCCCGACGTGCTACTGATGGACGAGCCCTTCGGCTCGCTCGACGCGCAGACTCGCGTGGTAATGCAGGAGGAGCTCATCAAGCTTGCGAGGGTGAGCCCGCGCACGGTCCTGTTCATCACGCACGCGGTGGACGAGGCCGTCTACCTTGCCGATCGCGTCGTCGTCATGACGCGTCGGCCAGGCCGGATCGGTGAAATCATCGACGTGGCAACCGTGCGAAAGGAAAAACGTTGGGATCGGCACGACCGCATCGAGGACGTCATGGACGAGGCGTCGTTCGTCCATTTGCGCACGCATATCTGGCGCCTGCTGCGCGAGCAGCAGGAGCGCACCGAGCATTGAAGTTGCTTTTGCGGAACTGATACATCACGAGGAGGAACGAACCATGACGAAGCATCTGCGCCAACTGTTATTCGCGGCGGCACTTTGCACCGCCGCATCCGCAACGCAGGCTCAGCTCACCGAGATCAAGGTGAGCTACCAGCCCGCGCTTTACTGGTCGCTGCCGTTCTACGTCGCCGAGCAGAAGGGCTGGTGGGCCGAGCTGGGCCTGAAGCCGACGTTCAGCACCTTTCCCGCGGGCGTGCCGCAAATCGCCGCGTCGGCGTCCAAGTCCTGGGACGTCGGCGGCACCGGTTCGGTGCCTGCGGAGCTCGGCGCCGTGCGTTACAACCTGCTCACCATCGGGCTCACCAACGACGAATCCGCGGGCAACGCGCTGCTGGCCACCGCCGCGAAGGCGGACGCGTTCATGAAGAATCCGCAGTCGATCAAGGGCCAGACGATCGTGCTCACGGCGAACTCCACCGGGGACTATGCGGTGCAGTCCTGTCTCGCCAAATGGGGGCTCAAGAAATCCGACGTCACGATCAAGAGCATGGGGCAGGCGGAGATTATCTCCGCGATGTCGTCGAACAACGCCGATCTCGGCGGCCTATGGGCGCCGAACATCTACACTATGGAGGAGAAGGCCGGCGCCAAGGTGATCTGCTCCGGCAAGGACACGGGAACCATCGTTCCTGGCGCGCTGGTCGTGCGCGCCGATTATGCCAAGGAACAGCCCCAGAACGTCGCCAAATTCCTGGCGGTGTACCTGCGCACGTGGAAGTGGATGAATGCGCACCAGCCCGAGGCGATCGCCATGATGAAAAAGTTCTACGACATCGGCGGCGTCTCCATCACCGAAGTCTCGATGAAGAAGGAGTTCGACACCCGGCCGACTTTCGACCTCGCGGGGCAGCTCAGGATCATGGACCGCTCCAAGGGCCCGTCCGATGTCGACAAGTGGATGACGCAGATCGGCGAGTTCATGAAAGGTACCGGCGCGATCGCCGAGGTGCCGCAGGCATCGGCCTACATCACCGACGAGTACATGAAGATGGTCGACCGCGATCCGAGGCTCAAGGCGTTC
>DASWDF010000218.1:0-48044 GCA_036395475.1 Casimicrobiaceae bacterium | reverse complement strand
GATTCAGGATTGAGGCAGGAACCTCGCCGTCGCCATGCTGGCGAGCTCGGCGAGTCGCGTGAGATAGATCGTGCCCATGCCGGCGTAGAAGCGCCCGGGGATCTCGCTGCCCAGACCGAGCAGGCCGAAAGTGCGATGCGTCCGCAGCGGCAGAAACGCGAACGACTTGAGCGTCGCCTTCGCGTCGAACCAGTCGCGCGATTCGAACGGAGCCTGCGTTCCGGAGTAGGGCTCGTCGAGCGCGGCGGCGTACTCGCGCAACTCCTGGCTCGTCGCCGCGAGCTCAGGCAGATACGACTGCTCGGGGACCTTGCCCCACAGCCGCAGCGCGACCTGCGGCACGCGGAAATCGTCGAGCAGGCTGTGATAGAGCACGCCGAGCGTCGTTTCGAGGTCCGGAGCGGCGAACAGCGCGAGCGTGGAACGGTGCAGCTTGTCGCTGATCGCGTCGTTTTCGCTTCCGAACTGAATCAGCTCCTCAAGCTTGGTCTCGAGTTGCGCATTCTTCTCGCGCAGCGTGACGATCTGGCGCTCGGCGATGGGGATAGCGCGTCCGCCATGCGGATGCGGCACGAAGATCTCCGCGAGCAGATCGGCATACTGCTCGAAGAATGCCGGGTTCTGTTTCAAATAATCGGCGACCGCGCTCGCGTCCATCCCTTCATCCCTGTCCATCGTCGTCATCGCTCCGGGACGCTCCATTCCCCCTCGAATACGGCTTCCGCCGGGCCGGTCATCAGCACGGGGAGAGCGTCGCCTCCCCACGCGATCGTCAGCACGCCACCGCGAGTCGCCACGCGCACGGGCGAGTCGATCAACCCGCGGCGAATGCCCGCGACGACGGCCGCGCAGGCGCCCGTTCCGCACGAGAGCGTCTCTCCCGCGCCGCGCTCCCATACCCGCAGGCGAATGTTAGCGCGATCGACGACCTGCATGTAACCGGCGTTGACCCGCCGTGGAAAGCGCGGATGCGTTTCGATGCGCGGGCCCTGCGTCGCGACCGGGGCCGTGCTCGCATCGCCGACCACCTGGACGGCATGCGGGTTGCCGAGCGAGAGCGCCGATATCATGACGGTCGCGCCGTCGACGTCCAGCGGCTCGACAGCTTCCCCAGTTCCGCCGACGAACGGAATATCGGCCGCGCGAAAAAACGGTGCGCCCATATCCACGGAAACCTCGCCATCCGGCGCCAGCACGGGCTCGATGACCCCGCCCGCCGTCTCGACGCGAATCGCGCGCTTGTCGGTCAATCCGCGGGCGCGCACGAAATGCACGAAGCAGCGCGCGCCGTTGCCGCATTGTTCGACCTCTTCGCCATCGGCGTTGAAGATTCGATAACGAAAGTCGACGTCGGCGCGCGTCGGCTTCTCGACCAGCAGTATCTGGTCGCAGCCGACGCCGAAATGGCGGTCTGCCAGCCGGCGAATCTCCCTGGGCTCGAGCTCGATCTTCTCGCGCACTCCGTCGAACACGACGAAATCGTTGCCCAGGCCCTGCATCTTGGTGAAGCGCAGGCGCCGGGTCATTGCGGGCGCGAGCCCAATACGCGATCGAACCGTGCAACGGGTATCTCTCCCTTGCGGGAGAAGGCGAGAACGCGGCCGTCGCGCAGCGTCACGCTGCCCTTGAACGTGTACGCGACGGGCACTTGCGATCCCAGGGTCATCAACGCGGTCGCCACGGCGGTGACGTCGACCCGTCCGGCGAGCTCGACCTTGGCGTCACCGCCCGCCGGCAACGGGTCGATGCGAGCGCTGCGGCCGGTGGCAGCGGGCCGGCCATCGAGCGTGACTTCGTACTCGATCGCATCCACGACGAGATCGAAGCGGTTGGGGTTGCTGAGCCGCAGAACGAGCGCCAGGTTGGCGCGAGCGTCGGCGACACTCAGGATGCGCACCGCCTCGAGCGTCGCCACCGGCGGATCGGGCTTCGTCGGGATCGACGTGCATGCAGGCCCGAGGAAGGGGACAAGCAGCGCCGGAATGGCGAAGCTCTTCAGCCAGCGGCTCATTGCGACGCCGCCGCTGCGCTTGCATGACCGGGCCATGGCGGCGATCTCAGACGTTAAAGCGAAAGTGCATGACATCGCCATCCCTCACCACGTACTCGCGGCCTTCGAGGCGCATCTTACCCGCCTCCTTCGCTCCCTGCTCGCCCTTGCAGGCGATGTAGTCGGCGTAGTTAATCACCTCGGCGCGGATGAATCCCTTCTCGAAGTCGGTGTGGATCGCTCCCGCCGCCTGCGCCGCGGTGCTCCCGTGGCGCACGGTCCACGCGTGCACTTCCTTCGGACCCGCGGTGAAAAACGTATCGAGTCCGAGAAGCCTGTAGCCGGCGTGGATCACCCGCTCGAGCCCTGCTTCGGTCAAGCCCATGTCGGAGAGGAAGACCTGCTTGTCCTCAGGTTCGAGGTCGGCGATCTGTTCCTCGAGCGCGGCGGAGATCGCGACGACGGGCGCGCCCTCGCGCTTCGCCAGAGTCTCGACTGCTGCGAGCATGGCGTTATCCGCGAAGCCGTGCTCGGCGACGTTGGCGACATACATCGTCGGCTTCATGGTGAGCAGGAACAGCGGCCTCAATAGCGCCCGCTCTTCCGGATACAAATCGACCGAGCGCGCGGGCTTCGCCTCGTTCAACGCCGCGCCGACCTTTTCGAGCGTGGCGACGAGGCGTTGCGCTTCCTTGTCGCCGCCCGCGCGCGCGGCCTTGGCCTGCTTCGCGAGCTGCTTGTCCACGCTGGCGAGATCGGCGAGCGCAAGCTCGGTGTTGATGGTCTCGATATCCGACACCGGGTCGAGCGCACCCGCGACATGCACGACATTGTCGTCGGCAAAGCAGCGGACGACATGCGCGATCGCATCGGTTTCGCGGATATTCGCCAGGAATTGATTGCCGAGCCCCTCGCCTTTCGACGCGCCGGCGACGAGGCCCGCGATATCGACGAACTCCACCGTTGCCGGAACGGTGCGCTCCGGCCGCGCGATCGCGGTGAGCACGGCGAGTCGCGGATCGGGAACCTCGACGATGCCTACGTTGGGCTCGATGGTGCAGAAGGGATAGTTCTCCGCCGCGGCACCGGCCTTGGTAAGCGCATTGAAAAGCGTCGACTTGCCGACGTTCGGCAGGCCGACGATGCCGCATCTGAGGCTCACGGGCTCGGCTTTCCGTTGTCGTCGGCAGTTCCGCCCGCCCCATGCAGGTGTGCGCTTGCCGGTCGCGTGTGCAACTCGTGCATCGCCCTTTCAATCTCCCCGGCGGCGAGCCGCGGCCAGATTGCGAGCGCCCGCGCGATGGCATCGTCGATGAGCGCTCTCTCCTCCGTGCGCGGAGGATGCAGCACGTAATCGACGACCTCCTGCTGCGCGAGCTCGACGTCGCGCGGATGTCCGATACCGAGCCGCAGCCGCCAGAATTCGCCGCTGCCGAGTTGCGCTACGACGTCCCTGAGGCCGTTATGCCCGGCGCTGCCGCCGCCGAGCTTGATCTTCACGCTCCCCGGCTTCATGTCGAGCTCGTCGTGCGCGACCAGGATCTCGAGCGGTGAGACGCGGTAGAAACGGGCGAGCGCGGCGACCGGGAAGCCGCTCTCGTTCATGTAGCTCTGCGGCAGCACGAGGCGAACGTCGCCGCCGTCACTGGCACGGCCGCGCGCGATCAGGCTGTGGAAGCGCGTTTCGGATTGAAAGGGGAGGCCCAGCGTGGCCGCAAGCCGCTCGACGAACCACGCCCCTGCATTGTGCCGCGTGAGCGCGTACTGGCGGCCGGGGTTGCCGAGGCCGACGATCAGGCGCAAAGGAAGTGCCATGGCGATAGGAGCAACAAAAAAACCCGCCGGAATGCGCCCGGCGGGCCTTCTCGCGCAGGCGCTGGCCTACTTCTTCTCGTCTTTCCTGCCGGTGGCTTTCTCGGAGCCCTTCCCGCCCCCCTTGTCGCCACCTCTCTCCGCACTTCTCTCCGCACTTCTCTCCGCGCCTTTTTCCGTGCCTTTTTCCGCGCCTTTCTCTGCACCCTTTTCTTCGACTTTCTCTGCCCCTGCGGCAGCCGCTTCCGCCTCGGCCGCCCCGGCTTCCGCTTCTGCTTCCGGCGCCACTTCTTCGACCTCGGCGATGATCTTCGGAATGATCGCCGTCGCGACAACCGGATTCATTCCGCCGCGCGCCACCGCGGTCACGCCCGCGGGAAGCTTGAGATCCGTGAGGTGGATCGACTGGTTGAGCGCGAGCTCCGACAGATCGATTTCGATGAAGCCGGGCAGGTCCTTCGGCAGGCAGGACACGTCGAGCTCGGTCATCACGTGGCTGATGATCGCGCCCGAGAGCTTCACCGCCGGCGAGTTCTCGCCATTGGCGAAGTGCAGCGGCACTTTCATGTGGATCCTGCGGTTTGCATCGACACGCTGGAAATCGACGTGGAGCACCTGCTTGCGGAACGGATGCATCTGCACGTCTCGCAGCAGCACCTGCTGCGATTCGGAGCCGAGCTTCATCGTCAGGATCGACGAATGGAACGCTTCGTTCTTGAGAGCGTGCATGAGCGCATTCTGATCGAGCTCGATCGGCTGCGGCTGCGCGGTCCCGCCGTAGACAACGCCCGGCGCGCGGCCCGAACGGCGCAGCCTGCGACTCGCGCCGCGTCCGTCGACGCCTCTAGCAAAGGCGGTGAATTCGTTGTTCATCGTGCAACTCCTCTGTCTGCGGCCTTCCGATCAGGCCCTGAGGAGCCCGCCGGTCGTCCGCGGTGGCGACCAACCCAGGCACGCGCCGCGTGTGGGTAAAAGCGTTGAATTATATGTGGAAACTGCGCCCTACCGCAACCTCGTTTATCGCGGATGCGGGTTCCCTCTCGCTCCTCGCCGCGGGCTCGCGTCACTACTCCGTGAACAGCGAGCTGACCGACTCCTCATTGGAGATGCGTGTCATCGTCTCGGCGAGCAATTGCGCGCAGGAAAGAGCGCGGATGCGCTTGCAAGCGCGCGCTTCCTCGGACAACGGGATCGTGTCTGTCACGACGATTTCGTCGAGCTCGGACTCGGCGATGCGCGCCACCGCGCCGCCGGAGAGCACCGGGTGGGTGCAATAGGCGAGCACCTTTTGAGCGCCGTTCTCCTTGAGCGCAGCCGCAGCCTTGACCAGCGTGTTTGCGGTATCGACGATATCGTCCATGATCACGCAGGTGCGTCCCTCGACGTCGCCGATGATGTTCACGACCTCGGCGACGTTCGCCTTGGGACGCCGTTTGTCGATGATCGCAAGGTCCGAGTCGAGCCTCTTGGCGATCGCTCGGGCGCGTACGACGCCGCCCACGTCCGGCGATACGACGAGCAGATTGTCGTAATTCTGTTTCCACAGATCGCCCAGCAGTACCGGTGTCGCGTAGATATTGTCGACCGGTATATTGAAAAACCCCTGGATCTGGTCGGCGTGCAGGTCCATCGTCATGACGCGATTGACGCCGACCGAAGACAGCATGTCGGCCACGACTTTCGCGGTGATCGGAACGCGGGCGGAGCGCGGTCGGCGATCCTGGCGCGCGTAGCCGAAGTAGGGGATCGCCGCGGTAATCCGCCCGGCCGACGAACGTTTTAACGCGTCGACCATCACCAGAATTTCCATCAGATTGTCGTTGGTCGGCGCGCACGTCGATTGCAGCACAAAAACGTCGCGGCCACGGACATTTTCGAGCAGCTCGACCATCACTTCGCCATCGGAAAATCGCCCGACGATGCAACGGCCGAGGCTTATGTTCATGTGGCGGACAACGGCTTCGGCAAGCTTCGGGTTCCCGTTGCCGGTGAAGATGCGCATCCGTTCAAAGGTCATGGCCGGGTCCTAGCAGGCCGCCCGCGCGAAACTTATGGGCGGGCCGCCCGTGGCAGTGATTGGCTGGGGAGGTAGGGATCGAACCTACGAATGCCGGAATCAAAATCCGGTGCCTTACCACTTGGCGACTCCCCAAGGGAACCCGTCGCGCTTCGAAATCTTCAGGGTGCCGCGAAGCACCGCAGCGGATGGCGGTTCAGCGCGCGCGCCAGGAATCCCGCGCTACCCGCACGCACCATCAAAGACAGCGCCTGCAGTGCGGCAGCTTCCGCGAAAAACGCGGCGAAAACGCAACTTCCGGAGCCCGACATGCCGATCGGCGCTGCGCCGGCCGTGCCGCGTGAGAGCGCGTCGAGACAGGCCGCGATTTCCGGAAACCGCGAAGCTGCAACGGCCTGCAGATCGTTGCGGCCGTACCCTTCGGAAAAGACTGCCATTTTCGCGGAGGCGCCGTTGCGTGTCAATTCGGGCGCCGCGAAAATCGCCGCAGTCTCGACCTTCACCGGCGGCGTGAGCACGAGAAACCAGGTCGGCGGCAAACTCACCGCTTCCAGCGCCTCACCGATGCCGCGCGCGAACGCGGGTTCGCCGAAGATGAAGAATGGTACGTCGGCGCCAAGTTCCAGACCCATCGTCATGAGCGCGCGCCGCGAAAGCCCGAGCTGCCACATGCGGTTGAGCCCGAGGAGCACGGTCGCTGCATCCGAGCTGCCGCCTCCGAGTCCTCCTCCCACCGGAATTCGCTTGTCGATGTCGATGCCGACGCCGCGATCTATGCCGCAGTGTCGTTGCACGAGCCGCGCAGCGCGCACGGCGATGTCATCGCTGGCGGCAACCTCGCCGACGCCGCGCCCGCGTACGACGGTGGAGTCGCTGCGTTCGCTCAACGTGACCTGATCACCGCGATCGATGGGCACCAGCAGTGACTCGAGCGTGTGATAGCCGTCATCGCGCCTGCCCGTGACGTGCAGGAACAAGTTGAGCTTGGCCGGCGCCGGCAGCCTCAACGTGTTCGGCGGGCTCATTGCCAACTATCGACCACGATCCGCAATTCGACGTTGGGGTACGAGAGCGTCATGCGCCCGGGCCGCCAATCGGCAGCGGTGACCTGCGTGTATGCGTGATACACGATCGTCCAGCCATCCTGGCGGAGCAGCGCAACGCGGCCGTCGTCGTCCGCCTCGGTGCTGAAAGCCGAGCCCGGGCGCGGCGCCCCCTGAATCCAGAACGCCAGACCGTCGACGGGCAAGGGCCAACCCAGGCCTTGCGCGGTCAGTGCCGACCAATCGCTCGCCGTTGACACCCGGCCATCGGCGGTCTGAAGCCGAACATTCGAAACATCGCCCGAGAGCAACGCGACCATCTGCCCAAGCGGCGAGGCGAGCTCGAGTTCGTCGCGCCCGCTCGCATGGCGCCAGCGGAAATTGGCCGTCAGGGCATCGTCGCCGTGACGCGCGCTCAAACGGCCCGCGACATCGAAGGAAGTCTGTGGCGCAGTAGCGGTGACGACGCCCCCAACACGCTCGAGTGCGACGGGAACGCAGCCGCCGATGAGCGCGGCCAAGGCGATGGCACCGGCAGCAGCGGCGCGAACGAACGACTGCCGGGCGGCTTCCCAAACCCAGTGCATTGCGATGCTGAGAGTAAGGGAACCTTAGCGCGCCAGACGGCGAACGGTATCGAGCAACACCGGGTTGTCCGGCGTTTCCTTGAGCTGCGATTGCCAGACTTCCTGCGCGCGGTCGCGCTCGCCCTTGGCCCAGAGCACTTCGCCCAGATGTGCGGCGATCTCGGGATCGGGCCGCTCTGCGAGCGCGCGCCGAAGGAATTTCTCGGATTCGTCCAGATGGCCGAGGCGGAAATGCGCCCAGCCCATGCTGTCGAGGATGAACGGGTCAGCCGGCGCGAGCGCGTGCGCCTTCTCGATGAGCTGCAGGCCCTCCGCCGTGCGCTGCGTGCGGTCGACCAGTGTGTACCCGAGCGCATTCAAGGCCTGTGCGTTGTCGGGTTTGAGTTCGATCACCCGCTTGAGCCTCGACTCGACCTCGTCCAACCGGTTGAGCTTTTCGGCGACCATCGCGACGTCGTAGAGGAGTTCCGCCGAATCGGGATCGCCCCCAAGCGCTGCGGTCAGCACGATGTACGCGCCCTCATAATCCCGGGCATCCTGCAGCAGCTGCGCCTCGGCTTGCTTGAGCTGGATTTCCTGCTCGTGATCGTCGGACTCGAGCGTGCCGAGGAACTGCCGCGCCGCCTCAACTTTCCCCTGCTTGCCCATGATGGCGGCGATGCGAAGCTTGGCAAGCCATGCCCGGTCGCCCTCGGTCACTTCGCGATAGCGCGCGATCGCTTCATCGTAGCGCCGGGTCTCCTCCGCGATCTCGGCCAGGAACAAGGAGACGGCCCCCGGCTCGCCGAAGCCCGCTGCTTTCAGCTTCTCGAACAGCCGCTCGGCGGTCGAGTAATCCTTCATCTGCAGCGAGATCTTCGCGATGTCGTATTCGAGCTCGCGATCGGACGGATCGGCGTCGAGGAGCCGTTGAAGTACTGCCCGCGCGTCGGTGTAGCGCCTCTGTTCGACGTAGAGCTGCGCGAGGGCGCCGGCGGCGGCGCGCGACGCAGGCGCTTCGGCGAGAAACGCATTGAGATACCGGATCGCGTTCTCCGGCGAAGCCTTTGCAAGAATGTCCGCCTTGACCAGTGCGGCGCGCTCCCACCCGGGCCTGAGCTCCAGTGCCCGATCGGCCGCACGCATCGACGTGGCGGCGACTTCCAGATCGCTGAGGCCGGTGTTGTAACCGGCGAGCGCCACCGCGAACTGAGCTTCGGCGACGCCAGGGTAGGGCTTGGCAAGATCGCTGACCAACCGGTAGACGACGAGCTTGTCCGTCTGCGCGGAAAGCGCGCGATTGAGTTGCAGGAACGCCTCGCCAAGCGTCTTCCCGCTCGCGGCTGCATCGGCGAGCAGCCGTTCGAGATCGCCTTTGAGGTCTCCGCTCATGCCGGGCTGGCCGAGCATCGTGACCATCTGCTTGGCGCGGTCCGAGCTCGGATCGAGCTTTTGCCAGAGTTGCGCGGCGTCCATCGCAAGGCTCCGTTGCCGCGCGAACAAGGCGATCTCGGTCGCTCTGCGCGCAAGCGTCGGATCCTGAGCGTCGCGTGCCGCCTCGTAATAGGCTCGGGCCGCGAGCGCCGGCTCGCCGCGTTGGAGCGCGAGGTCGCCCACGAGGATCCGGTACATGATGTCGGCGCTGAGCGCGGTCGCCGGCGCCGGAACGACAACGACCGGCGGCGGTGGCGTGGTTTGCGCCGACACCGCCGGCGTGTCCCCCAATGCAGCCAGAATGGCCGCAAGGATCGCGGCACGCGGGTAAATAGCCTTGAGAAGAAGCACGCTCGAGAATCGCTTTCTGCGCTGTCCGATGTCAGGGCGCATGGCCCATCGGGGGAGCAAACATCATAGTATAGTCGGCGCAGCCGCAAACCGGCGCGCCCATCCATCCCATGCCCGAGCTTCCCGAGGTCGAAACGACGCGGCGCGGCGTCGCCCCGCACGTAGAACGGCAGAAAGTGACGGCCGTGAGGATATACGACCGCCGGCTGCGCTGGCCGGTTCCACGCGATCTGTCTCGGCGGCTGGTCGGTCGCATCGTCGATCGCGTCGATCGCCGCAGCAAGTACCTGTTGTTTCGCCTAGGCGGCGATACACTGATCGTGCACATGGGCATGACCGGCAGCCTGCGCGTTTTCACCGCACTGCCGCCGAAACAGCCGCACGATCACGTCGATCTCGAATTCGGTAACGGCGTCGTGTTGCGTTACCGCGACCCGAGGCGTTTCGGCGCGATGCTATGGTCGCCGCGTTCAGCACCGCTACACCCCCTGCTTGCAGCGTTGGGGGTCGAGCCTTTCGCGCCCGAATTCGACGGCGACTATCTGTACCGCGCGACCCGAGGCCGCCGCGCTGCGATCAAGCTCGCGCTCATGGACAGCCACGTCGTCGTGGGCGTCGGGAATATCTACGCCAACGAGTCGCTGTTCCGCGCGGGCATTCGTCCGAACCGCGCGGCAAATCGTGTGTCGCGCACGCAAATTTCGCGGCTGGTCGACGCTGTGCGCGAAACGCTGACCGACGCGATCGCCAAGGGCGGCAGCACGCTGCGCGATTATGTCGACAGCCGCGGCGAGCCGGGCTACTTTCAGCTCGATTATTATGTTTACGGCCGCGAGCGCGAGCCCTGCCGCGTCTGCGGCACGGCGATCCGGTCGGTGCGCCTTGGAGGGCGGGCGACTTCGTATTGTCCGGGCTGCCAGCGCTAAAGATCGCGACGCAGTCGTTCGTCGTGCCGCATGTAGTTCCTTGTTTTGGCGCGATTTATGCTACAGTGACCCACGAAGAGATGAATGTGGGGACCCGGGGGAGCTGATACAGGTGGTCCAATCCAGAGAGCTTGCCGCGCGCTTCGAAGCCTATAGCGATTGGCGGCGCCGGCTGTCGGCCGGAATATCCGGCTTGCACGAGTGGCTCTCGCAGCAGGAGCTTGCCGACGCGCAGGCCGACCTCAAGATCCAGCATCTGCTCGAGCGCCTGCACCAGGACAAGCTGGTCATCGCGTTCGTCGCCGAGTTCTCGCGCGGCAAGTCGGAACTGATCAATGCCATCTTTTTCGCGGACTTCGGCCAGCGTCTCCTGCCCTCGTCCGCGGGGCGCACGACCATGTGCCCCACCGAGCTCCTGTACGACCCGACGCGGCCCCCGTCGATCCGCCTGCTGCCGATCGAAACACGGGCGAAAGACGGCTCGGTCGCCGAATTCAAGAATTACGCCGATGAGTGGGTCACTCTCGCTCTCGATCTTTCCTCTGCCGATAAGATGAGCCAAGTGCTCTCGCAGGTGTCCCAGACCAAGCGGGTCCCGGTCGCTCTGGCACGAAAATACGGGCTTCACGACGACGGCGGCGATGTGCTCGCGCCGCTTTCCGCGGTAGATCAAGGAGCGGTCGATATCCCGTGTTGGCGCCACGCGGTCATCAACTTTCCTCACCCGTTGTTGCAGCAAGGACTGGTCATCCTCGACACGCCGGGCCTGAACGCCATCGGCACGGAGCCGGAGCTGACGCTGAACCTGCTGCCCAATGCGCACGCGATCCTCTTCATCCTCGCCGCGGATGCCGGGGTCACGCGCACCGACATCGACGTCTGGCAGAATCATCTGGTCGGCGTCGATCCGACGACCAAGGCCGGCCGGCTCGTCGTCCTGAACAAGATCGACGGACTATGGGACGAGCTCAAGAGCGGCGACGAGATCGAGACGGAGATCGCGCGCCAGGTGAAGGGCTCCGCGCAGACGCTTGCGATCCCGCCCGCGCAGGTCTTCGCCGTCTCCGCGCAGAAGGCGCTGCTCGCCAAGGTGAACGGTGACGACGCGCTCCTTGCGAAAAGCCGCCTGCCGCAGCTCGAGCAGGCGCTCTCGGAGGAACTGATTCCGGCGAAGCGCGATATCGTGGGTACGGCGACCCGGACCGAGATTCGTACTCTTGCCGCGACGGTGCGCTCGATTCTCGACGCGCGCGGCGCCGGCATCCAGGAGCAGCTCGCGGAGCTCCGCGGCCTGCGCGGCAAGAACCAGGACGTCGTCGAACACATGATGGAGCGGATCAAGCAGGAGAAGGATCTGTTCGAACGCGGCATGCAGCGCTATACGGCGCTGCGAACCGTGTTCACGCAGCAGACCAACGCGCTCTACGAGTCGATCGGCCTCGAGACGCTGCGCGAAGCCGCCGGCGAAACGCGCAAGCGCATCGAGGACAGCCCCTTCACCAAGGGCGTGCGAACGGCGATGAGCGACTTTTTCGCCACGATACGCGGCAACATCGACCAGAGCGCGCAAAAAACTCTCGAGATCCACGACATGATGACCGCGATGTACACGCGTTTCGCCAAGGAGCACGGGCTCGAGCCGTTCACGCCGCCGCCGTTTTCGATGCTCAAGTATCAGAAGGAGATCGACCGGCTCGAACGCGCGTACAACGTGCACTTCAACACCCTGTGGAACATGGTGAGCAAAGCGAAGTTCACGCTAATGAAGCGTTTCTTCGAGACGATCGCAATCCGCGTCAAGCACGTCTACGATATCGCGAATCGTGACCTGGAGAGTTGGCTCAAGGCAGTAATGGCGCCGCTGGAGACGCAGGTGCGCGAGCACCATATGCAGCTGCGGCGCAGGCTCGAAAGCGTCAAGCGCATCCATCGCGCCAGCGACGAGCTGGAGGAGCGCATCGTGGAGTTGGAGCAGGCCGAAGCGGGCCTCCGCGCCCAAAGCGACGCGCTCGGCCGCGAGGTTGTAGCGATCGATGCGGTGATCGAGCAGGCCGATCTTTTGCCGCTCGCCGCAAACGCTTGATGGCCCGCTCGCAACCTGCGGCAGCAGGCCCTAATCGAGGGGCATTATTATTGCGATTCTACCGACGCCCGGGACTTCATCAGCCCCTCGTACTTGCGTAGCAATTGTTCGCGGGTTTCCAGGTGGTCCGGGTCAACGGGAATGCAGTCGACCGGACAGACCTCGACGCACTGCGGCTTGTCGAAGTGGCCGACGCATTCGGTGCATTTCGCCGGGTCGATGACATAGATCTCGGCGCCCTGAGAGATCGCGTTATTGGGGCACACTGGCTCGCAGACGTCGCAATTGATGCATTCGTCGGTGATGATCAGGGCCATCGCAATTATCCCATCCGTCCCTTGCGAGCTGGCGCACGCGCGCCGAACTTGGCGGCGAGCCGGGCGGCTACCGGCGGGCTTACGAAGCTGCTGACGTCACCGCCAAAGCGGGCGATTTCACGCACCATCGTCGAGGACACGAACAGGTATTGCTCGGCTGGGGTGATAAACAGTGTTTCGACCTCTGGATAGAGGTTGCGGTTCATGCCCGCCATCTGAAACTCGTATTCGAAGTCCGATACCGCGCGCAGCCCGCGCAGAACGACGACGGCCCCGACGGAACGCACGAATTCCATGAGCAATCCCGAGAAGCCCATGACGCGTACGTTGGGAAAGCTCGCAAAGACTTCGCGCGCCATCGCGAGCCGCTCCGCAGCGGTGAACAACGGACCCTTGCTTTCGCTGGCGGCAACGGCGACGATGATCTCGTCGAAAAGCCCGGACGCACGCCGGACCACGTCCTCGTGCCCTCGAGTGAATGGGTCGAACGTTCCCGGATAGACGGCCTTGAGCATCGCGTTCAACCCCCGCCAGCGTGGCGCAGCAGATGATAATGCACCTGCCCTGCTTTGTCGTGGCGCCACATCGTCATCCCCTCGGGCGCGGCGATGGGCACCGGCGCCTCGACATAGAGCATGCCGCCCTTGGCGAGTCGCGCCGCGGCAGCAGGCAGAAGCTGCGTCCAGCCATTCTCCGAGAACGGCGGGTCGAGAAAGATGACGTCGTAGGCGCGGGCGTCTTGCGCGAGAAACGCCCGCGCGTCGGCGCAGTGCGTCTCGAGTGCCTGCGTGCCGAGCTTCGCGGCGATTGTCTCGAGCGCACGCACGACTTGCGGGTCTCTGTCGACTGCAACCGCAAGCCTCGCGCCCCGCGACAGCGCTTCGAGCGACAATGCACCGCTGCCCGCGAAGGGGTCGAGCGTAATTCGGCCCGTGAGGTCCTGGCCCAGCCAGTTGAACAGCGTCTCCCGGACGCGATCCGGCGTGGGACGCAGCGCGGGTGCGTCGGGGAAGCGCAGCCTGCGTCCGCGCCATTGACCGCCGATGATGCGAATCGTGTTGGCGGGCATGGACCGGGAGCCACGGGCCGGGACGGTAGAATTATATCGTCTGCGCGAGAGCGCTCCCATGTTCGATCTGTTCAAACCCAATCCCGATCAACGCCGATCCTGGAGCGAACGGCTGCGCGAGGGCTTGAGCGTCTCGCGCGAGCGACTTTCGCGACCGCTCGCGGCGATCGTTGGCCGCAAAGCGCTTTCCGAGGCAACCCTCGAAGAACTGGAATCCGCCCTGCTCATCGCGGACGTGGGCGTGCCGGCGACCGAGCGCCTGCTCGCCGATCTGCGCACGCGTTGGAAACGCTCTGGAGCCGACGCCGACCCGCAGGCACTGCTCAAGGCATCGCTCACCGACCTTCTGCGTTCTCTCGAAAGTCCCCTCATCGTCGGACCACAGCGGCCGTTTGTCATCATGCTGGCCGGCGTCAACGGCGCCGGCAAGACGACATCGATCGGCAAGCTTGCGAAATGGCTGCAGGCCCAGGGCCTGTCAGTCCTGCTCGCGGCGGGCGACACTTTCCGCGCAGCGGCGCGGGAGCAGCTCGAAATTTGGGGCGAGCGTAATGATGTCCACGTCGTTGCCCAGCGTGGCGGCGATCCGGCGGCCGTGATGTTCGATGCGATCGCCGCGGCCCGGGCGCGCGGCGTGGATGTCGTGCTCGCCGACACTGCGGGCCGACTTCCAACACAAGCGCACTTGATGGAGGAGCTCAAGAAGATCCGCCGCGTGATTGCCAAAGCGCAGGAAGGCGCGCCGCACGAAACGCTCCTCGTGCTCGACGCAAACACGGGCCAGAACGCCTTAGCCCAGGTGGCGGCGTTCGACGCCGCGCTCGGCCTTACCGGGCTTGTCTTGACCAAGCTGGACGGCACTGCCAAGGGTGGCGTCGTCGCGGCCATCGCCGGGACGACGCCCGTTCCGCTCAAATTCATCGGCGTCGGCGAGGGAATTGACGACCTCCGTCCATTTCGCGCCGACGAATTCGCAGAGGCGCTCGTCGGGTAAGCTTTGAGCTGCAAGGTGTGTTTGTAAGTTGTCACTTACGGGCTAATCGAGGCCTTGGGCGGCGGTGCGACGCCAGCTCCGCGCAAAGCGGGAACTTGCCACCTTCTTAGCGCTCTTAATACCCGAGTGCTAAAATCAACCATAGCGCTTAAAGGAGCCCGATCCGATGGCGAGCACGCCCTTGGCATTTCCTATCCCAGCCTCGCTGGGGAACATTGATCACTATATACAGGCGGTTAACCGCTTTCCTTTGCTGACGGCCGAGCAGGAGGTGGATCTCGGTCGTAGGTTGCGCGATACGAATGACCTCGATGCCGCGCGGCAGCTTGTGCTATCGCATCTGCGGTTGGTTGTCGCGATCAGTCGCCGCTATTTGGGCTACGGACTGTCGCAGGCGGATCTGATTCAAGAAGGCAATATCGGGCTGATGAAGGCCGTGCGCCGTTTCGATCCCGAACGCGGCGTCCGCCTGGTGTCGTTCGCCCTGCACTGGATCAAGGCGGAGATTCACGAATACATCCTGCGCAACTGGCGGCTGGTTAAGGTCGCGACGACCAAGGCACAGCGCAAGCTGTTCTTCAATCTGCGCAGCATGAAGGCCGGTCCCGGTGCGCTGACGCGAAGGGAAGCGCTGAGCATCGCCAAGGACCTCGGTGTCAAGCCCGAGGAGGTCTTCGAGATGGAGACCCGTCTCTCAGGCCAGGACGTCGCGCTCGAGCCGCAGCCGGGCGAGGAAGGGGAAACCGTCACCCCGATCGCGTATCTGACCGACGCGGAGGCCGAACCGTCGCAGATTCTCGAACGCGCCGAAGTCTCGCGCAACCGCAGCGACGGCCTGCGGCTTGCGCTGGCGAGGCTGGACGGCCGCAGCCGGGAAGTCATCGAGGCGCGTTGGCTGCGCGAGGACGACAAGGCGACGCTGCAGGAGCTTGCCGACCAGTACGGCGTATCGGCGGAGCGCATCCGTCAGATCGAAAGCAAGGCGCTGAAAACGATGCGCGGCCAGATAGCCGCCCACTGACAACAAGGTACTGTGACACGCAGACGCCGGCCCCGCGCCGGCGTCTTTTTTGTCAAAGCTCGACTTGCGTGCCGAGCTCTACGACGCGGTTGGTGGGTATCTTGAAATATTCGGTGGCCTTGGTCGCGTTTTTCGACATCGAGACGAAGAGCTTCTCGCGCCAAATCGCCATGCCCGGAGCGACGCTTGCAATCAGCGTCTCGCGCGAAGCGAAGAACGACGTATCCATCATGTCGAACGGGACGCCGCATCGGCCGCATTCTTCGAGAAGCGCGGGGATATCCTGGTCTTCCATGAATCCGTAGAACGCCTCGATCTGGCGGAAGTTGCAATCGAGCTCCACGATGCGAAGACGCTGCGCCAGCGGGACAGCGGGAATGTCGCGCGTCTTGAGGGTCAGGAGTACGACGCGCTCGTGCAGCACCTTGTTGTGCTTGAGGTTGTGCAGCAGTGCGTGCGGCACGCGGCCCTCGGTGCTGGTCAGGAACACCGCGGTGCCCGGTACGCGAAGAGGCGGACTGGCCGCAATGCTGGAAATGAAAAGTTCCAGAGGCATCGTCTCCTGCGCCAACCGGTCCATTAGAATCGTCCGCCCGCGCTTCCACGTCGTCAACAGCGTGAACACGACGATGCCCATGGCGATCGGAAACCAGCCGCCCTGAGGGATCTTCAATGCATTCGAGGAAAGGAACAACAAATCGATGACGAGAAGCGGGATGACGATCGCGAGCGCGCCAAATCGGTTCCAATGCCATAGCCGCGTCAGTACGACGTAGATCAGCAGCGAATCGATCGTCAGCGCCATGGTCACCGCGATGCCATAGGCGGCGGCGAGATTGCTCGAGCTCTGGAAACCGACGACGAGCAACATCACGGCGCCCATCAACGTCCAATTGATGAACGGGATGTAGATCTGACCGATCTGCCGGTCCGAAGTGTGCGTGATGGTCAGCCGCGGGCAGTAGCCCATTTGGATCGCCTGGCGGGTCAGCGAAAACGCGCCCGAGATCACGGCCTGCGAGGCGATGACTGTCGCGCAGGTCGCGAGCACGACCAGCGGCAGAAGCGCCCAGCTGGGCGCGAGCAGGTAGAACGGATTCTTGATCGCAGCCGGGTCGTGGATGATCAATGCGCCTTGGCCAAAGTAATTGAGCACGAGTGCGGGCAGCACGAAGAACAGCCATGCGCGCCGAATCGGGCTCGCGCCGAAATGGCCCATGTCGGCATAGAGCGCTTCAGTGCCTGTCACCGCCAACACCACGGCGCCCAGCGCGAGAAATGCGGCGAGCGGGTTGCCGGTCAGGAAACCGAACGCATACGCGGGGTTGAGCGCCGCCAGTACTGCCGGGTCGCGTGCGATCTGCATCGCCCCGAGCAGCGCCAGCACCGCGAACCACAGGCAAACCACCGGGCCGAACAGCACGCCGACGCTGGCGGTGCCGATCCGCTGGATCGAGAACAGCCCGATGAGGATCGCTAGCGTGACAGGAATCACGAACGGCTTGAGCGCGGGTGCCATCACTTCGAGCCCCTCGACCGCGGAGAGCACCGAAATCGCCGGCGTGATCATGCCGTCGCCGTAGAACATCGCCGCGCCGAATATGCCGAGACCTAGGAGCCACCAGCGTGCGCGCCGGTCGATGAGCCCGCGCGAGGCAAGCGCGGTCAATGCCATGATGCCGCCTTCGCCATTGTTGTCGGCGCGCATGATCAGCGTGACGTACTTCAGCGTGACGATGATCGTGATCGCCCAGAACACGACCGAGAGAATGCCGTAGACGTTCTCTTCGGTCAGCGGGAGGCCGTGCGCGCCGGTGAAGCATTCGCGCAGCGTGTACAACGGACTCGTGCCGATGTCGCCGAAAACGATGCCGATGGCGCCGACGATAAGCGGCGCGAGCGGCTTGCGACCAGAACGGATAGTGACGTCCTCGCCGGTCGACGCCGTCAGCATGCACCCTCGTCCGAGCGGCGCGAGAAGCGGATATTGAGCTGTTTCAACTTGCGATACAGATGCGTCCGCTCGAGACCCGCGCGCTCGGCGACACGGCTCATGTTGCTCTGCTCCTTGCCGAGCAACTGCTCGAAGTAGATCCGTTCGAATGCTTCGCGCGCCTCGCGCAAGGGCAACTCGAAAAAGCGCGCGGTGAGCTCCGGCGCGACCGCGGCGGGGGGCAGCATCGCGGTGTCGCCGAGAAGCCTTCGCACGTGGTCTGCGGTGATCTCGCTGTTCACCGTCAGCGCGAGGTTCGCGATGACGCTGTGCAAGTGGTCGAGATTGCCCGGCCAGTAGGCCGCCGCCAGCGCCGCGACCGCGCCGCTGTGCAAGGTGGCTTGCGTGCGCTGGCTCGACGAGATTTCGCGCCAGAAGCGCTCGACCAGCGCTGGAATGTCGTCGCGCCGCTCGCGCAAGGGCGGCAGCATCACGGCGCCGGCGGAAAGAGTCGCCAGCAGCGCCGGGTCGAAGCGGCCGTCGGCGGCGAGATTGCCTAGTTTCTCGCTACTGCTGCAAACAAGGATCGTGTTGTGCTTCTCGAGCTTCGGCAGCAGAAACGCGAGGCCCTTCTGCTCCGCTTTCGAGTAGCCGCCGATTTCCCCACAGTAGAGCAGGCCGTCGCGAGCTTCCTCGAGCACCTGCAGCGGATTCGCGATCAGCCGGACGCCGCCCTGAAGCGCGACGAATGGAGTGTCGGGCACGTGCATCGCGCGCGCGGCAATCTCGTGCCCGGTTCCCGCCTCGCCAACGATCAGGATCGGCCGCCCCGCACGCAGCAGCTGTTCGATGGCGCGTTCGGCCTCGATGACCGCGGTGCTCGTCCCCAGCGGCGTCAGAGATATGCGGCGTGGACCCTGGCCTGCGCCAGTCTTGAGCGCCCGCGTTACCGTCGCCAGCAGCTTCTGCAGGCCGACCGGCTTTTCGAGGAAGTCAAAAGCTCCGATCTTGGTCGCCTCGACAGCGGTTTCGATCGTCCCATGTCCCGACATCATCACCACTGGCATGGTGAGCTGGCCACCCACAGCCCACTCGCGCAGCAGCGTCACGCCATCGGTATCCGGCATCCAGATGTCGAGTAGAACGAGCGCGGGCTGGTTGCGCGCACGGTAGCTGCGCGCTTCGCCCGCGTTTTCCGCGAGACTCACGCGGTAACCCTCGTCCTGCAGGATTTCAGAGAGCAATTCGCGGATGCCGACCTCATCGTCGACGATCAGAATTTCCTTGGGTAGCGACATCACGGCTTGGTCCCCTCCAGCGGGAAGTACAAGGTTACCCGTGCGCCCCGCGGTCGCCGGTTTTCTATCGTGACACGGCCATGGTGCTCATCGACGATTTTTTTTACGATCGCGAGCCCCAGTCCGGTGCCCTTGGCCTTGGTCGTCACGTAGGGTTCGAATGCACGACGCATCATGTCCTCGGGAAAACCGCTGCCAGCATCCGCAACGGAAAGCGTCAGTTCGTCGCCTTTGCGCTCGACTGCGAACTCGTACGCGGGGTCGCCGACGTCAACTTGGGCGTCGAAGGCGTTCTGGATGAGGTTATGGAACACCTGGCGCAAGCGGGTCGGTTCGCCCTGGACGACGGCGTCGTGCTCGGGGAGCTTCAGCGAGACATGGGGCCGCAGATTTTCGTACAAGGCGAGCACATCGAGCAAGAGGGCGTTGAGACTGACCGGCTGCATCTTGCCGGGGCCCGGTTGCCGGGCATAGATGGCGAAGTCGTCGACCATATGCTTCATCGCCGTCACTTGCGCGATGATCGTCTGCGTTCCGCGCATGAGGGCTTCCTCGTCGGCGCCGTCGAGCTTGCCGGCAAGCTTGACCGCGAGGCGCTCCGCCGACAGTTGAATCGGGGTCAGCGGGTTCTTGATCTCGTGCGCGAGCCGGCGAGCGACCTCGGCCCACGCAGCGTCGCGCTGCGCCTGCACCAACTCGGAGACGTCATCGAACACGACGACGCATCCCGGCGCAGGCTCGCCGGGCAACCCGGATCCGCGCATCAGGAGAACCCGTGTCTGGTTGGACACCGACACTTCCGCCTGTCGCTGCCACTGACCGTCGCGCCCGCTGCGGAAGCCCTCGGCGACGAGGTCCGCGAATGCGGCGAGCGCCGGCATCCTGCGTCCCCAGTCGGCAAGCGGCACGCCGATCAGGTCCGCGAGCGGTTGTTGCAGGATCACCGCAGCACTTGGGTTGGCGGTGCGCAAACGGAACGCGTTGTCGAAGGCAAGCACGCCGGCGGAGAGATTGGCGAGAACGCTCTCGAGGTAGGCGCGCGTGGTCTCGATCGCTCTCCGGTTCTCCTCTTCCTTCTGCTGCGCTTCTGCAAGCTGCGCCGTCATGGTGTTGAACGATTCGGTGAGCACGCCGAGCTCGTCGCGGCTCTGCACCGGGTGCCGGCGGCTGAAATCCCCTTGGGCGACGGCGCGCGTGCCTTCCGCGAGGAGGCCCAGCGGCCGGCTGAATTGTTCCGAAAGCACGACCGCCAATCCGAGCGCCGACAACAACGCAAGCAGCAGCGTCAATGTGAGGGTCAACGCATAAAGGCGCTTCAACGCCGTGCGCGAGAACGAAATCTCCTGGTAGTCTCGATAGCCGGCCTCCACTTTTTCTAGATCCTGCTGGAGCTGCTTCGGTACCGGCTCGACCACTTGCAAGAAGCGCAGCGGCTCCAGCGGATCGGCACTGTTGACCGGGACGACGACGCGAAGCACCCGTCCTTGGTCGGGTATCTGCTCGATAGCCGAATAGGTCTGCTGCAACCGCGCCTTGCGCAGCGCTTGAGCCGGCGGCGGCTCCGGCGTCTGTGTCGACCCGGAAATGCCGGCAACCGCCAGCACCCCGCCGGAGGACGAGAACAGCGTGGCCTCGTAGATGCCGGCCTGCTCGCTGGCTCGGTTCAACCGGGACGATAGGCTGCCGGGCTCCACCTCCTGCAGCGTCAGCGCGAGTTGGGTCGCCTTGTTCGTCACTTCCTTGAGCGGATAGTCCAGTGCGCCCCGGGCGAGATTTAGCCCTCCCTCCAGCGCGCGATCGACTCGGACGTCGAACCACGACTCGATGCTGTTGCCCAGGAACTGCCACGAAACGATATAGAGCAAAGCACCGGGCAGCACCGCGACAAGTGCGAAGAAAAGGACCAGCCTCGCGGCCAGCCGCGAGCCAAAGACTCCTGCCTTGTGCTGCTTGCGCAACCGTAGCAGCTGGTAGCCGACCAATCCCATCAGCACGGCGACCATCGTGAAATTGAGGACGAGCAACAGGTTGTAGCTCCGCGCGAATAGCGCCGTATTGGCGCTTGCGGTCGCGAGCAAGAACAGAAAGATCACGCCCAGGCATGCGCAGCCCACGAGCACGTAACGAATGACCCGCGGAGCGCGAATGCCGTTCACGGTGTGAAGCTCCAGCGGTACCACTCCGATTGCATCGACCAATCGCGCGAGGCGAGGGCATTGATCTGGAACGGCTTGGGCAGTTGGGTAACGTCGAGGCGAAGGCGCACGCCGGCTTCGTAGCGTGCGCCTTTGGTCAGCGTGTCGATTGCGATGACCGGGCGCGAGGCGACGCGCGAGAGCAAGTGCTCGACCTCCTCGAGCGAGTCAAACTGCTGGCTCAAGAGGCCCGTGGCCACGCGGTACTGCCGCGTCAGCGGGGAGTGGCTGATGCGATACTGGACCGCCTGCTGAACGAGTTTTTCGTCGAGCCAGTACCAGCGCGGACGCGAAAGTTCGAATTCCAGCACGAAGTACAGCGACACACCTTTCTGCAACGCCTCTTCCAACGTGGGATTGAACGCGACGTCGAATTGCGCGTTGAGCACGTAGCTCTCGTCCTCGACCCGCAACTCCGCCGACTTGACCGGAATCGTGTCGGCGTGCGCGGAGAGCGCCCATGACATCAGCGGCAGGCAAAGCGACGCGGTCAGCCACAACAGGCCGAGAGAGCGGTTCGTTGGCGACATGCCACGGGCGGCGGCGAGCCGCGCGATCCGGGAGGGTCAGCTCTTCTGCAGGAGGGCGTAGAAAAACCCGTCGTGATTGTGCTCTGCGCCGACCTCCGCTGGCAAGAGTTGCCCGTCTACGGCCGCAAACGAATCGGGCAGCTCGAGCGCAACACGCGAAGCGTCGGGATGGCGAGCGACGAAGGCTTCAATCTGCTCTGCGTTCTCGGCCCGGAAAATCGAGCATGTCGAATAGAGGAGCCTGCCGCCTTGCGCCAGCGTCGGCCACAATGCATCGAGCAATCGCCGCTGCTGCTCGATAAAGGCGGCGACGTCGCTCTCGCGCCGCAGCCATTTCGCGTCGGGGTGGCGGCGCACGACGCCCGAGGCGGTGCATGGCGCGTCGAGCAGGATGCGATCGAACGGCACACCGTTCCACCATGCGGCGCGATCGCTCGCATCCCCGGCGACAAGACGTGCCGACAAACCGAGGCGCGCGAGGTTTTCGCCGACGCGTTCAAGTCTGTGCGCATCGAGATCGATGGCGGTCAGGTCGACAGTGGCAAGCTCGGCGAGATGCGTAGTCTTGCCGCCGGGCGCGGCACAGGCATCGAGCACATGCATACCTTCGCTCGCGTCGAGCAACGGCGCTGCAAGCTGAGCGGCCGCGTCCTGCACCGAGAACCAGCCGCTCGTATAGCCAGGCAACGTCGTCACCGGCCGCGGCCTGTCGACGATCACTCCGGCCGCGCCGGTACGTCGGGCGGCGTGTCCCTGCGCCGCCAATGCCGAAACATAATCGTCGGGCGAGATGCGACGGATGTTGACGCGCAGACAAAGCGGCGGCCTCGCATTGCCCGCGTCCAGCACGACCGCGTAATCCTCCGGTCGCTCAGCGCGGACGCGGTCGATCCACCACCGCGGATAGGAAAACCGCGACTCGGGCTCGCGTGCGGCAGCGGCCAACAAGTCATCCTTGCGCCGCAGAAAGTTACGCAGCACCGCATTGACCAGACCTTGCGCGGAAGTGCGCTTGACCCGGGCGGTCGCGCGTACCGCGCCGTCGACGACCGCGTGCGGCGGCGCCTGCGTATGAATGAGCTGGTATAGGGCAACCCAGAGGAGCGCCTCGACACTCGCGTCGGCGAGCGGCCGCTCGGCAAGGAGCCGCACGATAGCGCGTAGCTGACCGAGAAACCGCAGCGTGCCGTGCGCGAGTTCCCGCACGAGAGCGCGATCGCCAACGTTCTCCTGGTTCTCGTCCGCAAGCACCGCCGGGAGCGTTGCACCCGCGAGGACCCGTCGTACCGCCTTCGCCGCGATGCGCTGCGCTCTCTCCATCGCGGCCGACTCGGCTTTCCGAGAAGACCTCAGAGCGCCATTGCCAGCAGGCGGTGGATGCGCTCCTCGGTGGGCGGGTGTGTTCTGAACAGGCCGGCGAGACCGCCGCCCGAGAGCGGATTGATGATCATCATGTGCGCCGTCGCGGGGTGAGCTTCCGCGATCTCAAGCGGTAGCCCCTTGGCATAGCGGTCGATTTTCGCCAGCGCATCGGCGAGCGCGTGCGGATCGCCCGAAAGCTCTGCGCCGCCGCGATCGGCCTCGTACTCGCGGCCGCGCGAGATCGCGAGCTGGATCAGCACCGCGGCGATTGGCGCCAGGATAAGCACGACCAACGCGACGATAGGATTGCGGTTGTCGTTAGTGCGTCCGCCGAAGAACATGCCGAAGTTCGCGAGCGTCGAGATCGCGCCGGCAATCGATGCGGTGATCGTCGAGGTCAATATGTCGCGATGCCGGACGTGCGACAGCTCGTGCGCAAGCACGGCTCGCAACTCGCGTGCGGACAGGAGCTGCAGGATGCCGGTTGTCGCGGCGACCGCCGCATGTTCGGGGTTGCGCCCGGTCGCGAACGCGTTGGGCTGTGCCTCGTCGATGAGATACACCTTCGGCATCGGCAACCCGGCACGCGCGGCGAGCTCCCCGACGGTGTTGTAGAGCTGCGGCGCGGAGGTCGCGTCGACTTCCTGAGCGCGATAGAGCCTGAGCACCATCGTGTCGGAAAACCAATACGCCCACAGATTTACACCAAAGCCGAACATAAGGGCCAGCAGCATGCCCTGCCCGCCACCCAGCACTGAGCCGACCATGCCAAAAAGCGCCATGATCGCAGCCATCAGAAGCCCGGTCTTGAACCAGTTGCCCAGCATTGCTCGTTTTCTCCACGTTCTCCGCGCCACGATCGGCGGGATTCGTAGCTCTTTAGATTGCGGCGCCGGCGGGTGATTCAACCATTCGTGCTGCCCAGACGCGTGCCGATCGCAAGCGGGCGGCCGGCGAGGAATGCTGCCGCGGGGATCGGTTTGCCGCCGGCGCGCTGCAATCGGGTCACGTTGAGCGCGCCTTCGCCGCAGGCGACGACGATCCCGGCCGCCTCGGTGCGGGCGACCGCGCCCGGGGCGCCGAAACGCCCCGGCAGCGGGCTTGCCTCCCATATCTTGAGCGCCGCGCCGGCCAACGTCGTCTGCGCGCCCGGCACCGGATTGAATGCGCGCACGCTGCGATCGATCGCGTCCGCACTCGCGCTCCAGTCTATGACCGTCTCGGCAGGGGTGAGCTTGGCTGCGTAGGTCGCGCCGTGTTCAGGCTGCGCCTCCGCCGGCAGGCACCCGCTACGTTGCAGCGTCGACAGCGTCTCTACGATCGCTCGTGCGCCGACCGCAGCGAGCTTGTCGTGGAGACTGCCCGCAGTCTCGCGCGCACCGATCGCGACGGCATGCCGCGCAATGATCGAACCGGTGTCCAGGCCTTGGTCCATCGACATAAGGGTGACGCCGGTCTCGCGGTCACCCGCGAGCAACGCGCGCTGGATCGGCGCCGCGCCGCGCCAGCGAGGCAGGAGCGAGGCGTGGATGTTGATACAGCCGTAGGCGGGCCACTCGAGCATCGATGGGGGCAGGATCAGCCCATACGCCGCGACGACCAATACGTCGAGCGGAATGGCGATGATCCGGGCGCGTTCGGCTTCCGACTTGAGGCTCGACGGCTGGAGCACAGGAATGCCGCGCGCAGCGGCGAGCGTCTTCACCGGACCGGGCTTCGGCCGCCAGCCGCGGTCGCGGGGGCGGTCAGGCTGCGTTAGCGCGACCGCGACCGGCAGACCGGCGTCGAGGATCGCCTCCAGCGCAGCCGCAGCGAACGCCGGCGTCCCGGCGAACCCGATCCGCATCAACCGGCGATCCGCTGCTTCTTCCTCATCTTCGCCATGAGCCGCGCGCGTTTGAGCGGCGACAGGTAATCGACGAAGGCCTTGCCGACCAAATGATCCATTTCGTGCTGGATGCAAGCGGCCAGGGTTCCGTCGGCCGAGAGCTCGAACGGCTCGCCCCGCTCATCCTGAGCGCGCACGATGATCCGGGCGGCCCGAGGCACGGTGTCGTAGTAGCCCGGTATCGACAGGCATCCCTCTTCGAACTGCGCCTCGCCTTCGGCGGCGACGATCTCCGGGTTGATGAACACCCTGAGTCCGTCGCGGGCCACGCTCACGTCGATCACGATGATGCGCTTGTGGACGTCGACTTGCGTAGCGGCCAGCCCGACGCCCGGCGCGGCATACATGGTTTCGACCATGTCGCGGACCAATTTCTGGATGTCTGCGGTCACGACCGGCACCGTGGCGGCGGTCTTTCTCAGCCGCGGATCAGGGTATTCGAGGATGTCCAGGACCATAACAGCTTGCAAAATGCATATTCGGGATGCAGAATCACGTCTAAGCCCTTATTTTGCGGTAGTTTAGGACGTTAGCAAGGCCCCGATACATTCATCCGTTTAAGAGAGGCATCATGCGCGCGAAGTCTATCACGGCGTCATTGCTGCTTTCGGCCTGCCTGCTGCCGCTCCTCCTCGCGTCCGGCAACCTGCAAGCGCAGGATATTCCCCTCCAGGACAATCCCCCGGATCGCTACACGGTGCAAAAGGGCGACACCCTTTGGGGCATCGCGGGAAGGTTCCTGAAGCAACCGTGGCGCTGGCCCGACCTGTGGCGCATGAATCGCGAGCAGATCAGGAATCCGCACTGGATCTACCCCGGCGACGTCATCGTTCTCGATCGCAGCGACGGCCAGCCACGGCTCTCGCTTGAGCGTTCGAGCAACCCCAACCGGTTGTCGCCGTCGGTGCGCGTCGTCCCGCTCACCGCGGAGGCGATTGCCAGCATTCCCCCGGGCGACATCGAGCCGTACCTCACGCGGCCGATTATCACGGGTCCCGAGGGGCTGCCGGATGCGGCAAAGATCGTCGCCGCACGCGACAATCGCGTCATTCGTGGATCTGGAGATTCCTTCTACGCGGTCAAGGTCGACGAAAGATCCGGCACGCAATGGTTCTTGTACCGGCCCGGCAAGGCACTTCGCGCCTTCGACAGCAATGAGCTTCTAGGCAATGAGATGCGTTTTCTCGGGACCGCGAGCGTCGAACGTTTCGGCGAAGTCAGCACGCTGCAGATCACTTCGGCGCGCGAGGAGATACTGATCGGCGATCTTCTGGTTCCCGCGCCGCGCGAAGAGCTCGTCAACTATGTGCCGCACATGCCGGATCGTTCCGTCGACGGCCGCATCATCGCGCTGGCCAATGACTCGGTCGAAACCGGCCGGGGCTATCTCGTAACGCTCGATCGCGGAATGCGCGACGGCCTCGAGAGCGGGCACGTGCTGGCGATCTATCACCCCGCGCCGGTGATAGCCGATCCGCGGCCATCCACGGGTCCGGACATCTTTTCCAAGTTGGCCGATCAGACGCGGGTAATGGTGCAGCCCACCCGTTACCTGGACCTCCCGCCGGAGCGCACGGGCCTGTTGTTCGTCTTCCGCGTCTTCGACAAGCTTTCCTACGCCATCGTGCTCAACACGACCGAGCCGATCGTCGTGGGCGATGTCGTGCGCAGACCTTAGCACGCCACCCGCGGATGGACATCGACGCCCGCGTCGAGGCTTGGGCGTCGCTCCAGCTGGTACCGGGCCTGACTGCGCGTGCGCTCTTCGCGCTGCTCAAGGCGCTCGGCGGGCCGGCGGAAGTGCGCGCAGCCTCGCTGGCAACGCTCTCGCGCTTCGTCACCGCTGAGGTCGCCGCGGCGACTCGGCGGGGACCGGATCCGGGTGAGCTCGAAAGCACGCTGGCCTGGCTCGCCGTACCCGGGCACTCGCTTTTTGCTTGGGACGACCCTGACTATCCCGCGTCGTTGCTCGCGATTGCCGATCCGCCGGCAGCGTTCTGCTACGTCGGCCGGCGTGAGCTATTGAGCCAGCCGGCGCTCGCCATCGTCGGCAGCCGCAATGCGACACCGCAAGGAGTCGAGCATGCCGAGACGTTCGCGGCAGCGTTGTCGGCCGCGGGGCTGACGATCGTGAGCGGGCTTGCGATCGGCATCGATGCGGCAGCACATCGGGGCGGGCTTTCGGGCGCCGGCAGCAGCGTCGCTGTGCTCGGCACCGGCCTCGACCGCGTCTATCCCGCAGCCAATCGCGCTCTAGCGCAGAGCCTTTCGGAATGCGGGGGCTTGTTGTCCGAGTTTCCGCTGGGGACGCCTCCGCTGCCAGCGAACTTTCCACGGCGCAATCGGCTGATCAGCGGCTTGTCCCGCGGTGTGCTCGTGGTCGAGGCAACGCTCGCCAGCGGCTCGCTCATCACCGCTCGGTTCGCCGCCGAGCAGGGCCGCGATGTGTTCGCAATTCCTGGATCCATTCACTCGCCTTTTTCCAAGGGCAGCCATCGCCTGATCAAGGACGGGGCCAAGCTCGTCGAGACGGCGCAGGATGTGCTCGACGAGCTGCGCCTCGCAGCTTCGGCTGTCGAGACCCCGCCCGCCGCCGCAAGGCAAACCGGGGGCGCGATCGAAGGTGCAGCGGCGCGCGTGCTTGCGGCGCTGGGACACGATACAGCCGGCATCGATGCGCTGTGCGAACGTACCGGCCTCGCGGCCGACGCGATCGCGGTCGCCTTAGTCGAGCTCGAGCTCTCCGGCAAAATCGCTCCGCTGCCCGGCGGCGCGTACCAGCGGTTGCGCTGACTCGCAGCAACGCAAGGCGGCGCCTCCCCGGCGCTGCGCGCGAGCCTTGCAGGCCTCGAAGCTTTCCTTGTTCCCTCGCCGGTCCTTGCTTATCATTCACCCCCTCTCGCTCGGGCTTCAACCTCACCCGACCGCCTGCCGATGGCCAAGCGCCTCATCATTGCCGAAAAACCTTCCGTCGCGGCGGACATCGCCCGCTCACTGGGCGGACTCGCGCGCCACGATGAATACTTCGAAGGGGATCGCTATGTGCTCTCCTCCGCGGTAGGGCACCTGCTTGAGATAGGCATGCCCGAAGAGGAAGAAGTCAAACGAGGCAAGTGGACGTTCACTCACTTGCCGGCGATCCCGTCGAAATTCGCGTTGAGGCCGCTGGAGAAAACCGAGTCGCGGCTAAGGCTCCTGCTCAAGCTGATCAAACGCAAGGACGTCGTCGAGTTGATCAACGCCTGCGACGCCGGCCGCGAGGGCGAGCTCATCTTCCGCTATATCGTTCAGTACGCCAAGACAGCCAAGCCCATCAAGCGGCTGTGGCTGCAGTCGATGACGCCCGGCGCAATCCGCGAAAGCTTCGCTGCGCTGCGCAGCGACGAGGCAATGCGTCCGCTCGCCGATGCCGCAGTGTGCCGTTCGGAGTCCGACTGGCTCGTCGGCATCAACGGCACGCGGGCGATGACCGCGTTCAACTCCAAATCGGGCGGCTTCCAGCTCACGACGGTGGGAAGAGTGCAAACCCCGACGCTCGCGATCCTGGTCGAGCGCGAGGAGACGATTCGCGACTTCAAGCCGCGCGATTTCTGGGAGGTTCTCGCGACGTTTCGCGCCGCCGGCGGCGCCTACGAGGGGCGCTGGTTCGATGAGAAATTCCGGAAGCAGGACGACCCCGACGCCCGCGCCGAACGCCTCTGGGAGGAGGCCAGGGCGCAAGCCATCGCGGCCAAGTGCGAGGGCAAGCCCGGCACCGTCAGCGAAGAATCCAAGCCGTCGACGCAAAGCTCGCCGCTGCTCTACGACTTAACCAGCTTGCAGCGCGAGGCCAATGGCCGGTTCGGGTTTTCGGCGCGCACGACGCTGTCGCTGGCCCAGGCCCTCTACGAAAGGCACAAGGTGCTCACCTATCCGAGGACCGACGCGCGTGCCCTGCCCGAGGATTATCTCCCGACAGTCAGGGCGACGCTCGAAGCGCTGCGCGCAACGAATCCGTATGGCGCCTACGCAGGGCAGGTCCTGAAGGAGAAATGGGTCAAGCCGAATAAACGCATTTTCGACAACGCCAAGATTTCGGACCACTTCGCGATCATTCCGACGCTGCAGAAGCCCAAGAGCCTGACCGAGGCCGAAGCGAAGCTCTATGACCTTGTCGTCAAGCGTTTCCTGGCGGTCTTCTATCCGCCCGCGGAGTATTTGCTGACCACGCGGATCACACGTGTCGCCGGCGAGCCTTTCAAGACCGAAGGAAAAGTGCTCTTGAATCCCGGCTGGCTCGCGGTCTACGGCAAGGAAGCGCAATCCGCCGATCAGCCGATGCTGGCGAAGGTGCACCCGAACGAGAAGGTCGCGACCGAAGAGCTGCGAGTCCTGGGCAACCAGACCAAGCCGCCGGCTAGGTTTACCGAGGCAACCCTGCTTTCCGCGATGGAGGGTGCGGGCAAGACCATCGAAGACGACGAGCTCCGCGAGGCGATGCGCGAAAAAGGACTCGGCACGCCCGCCACCCGCGCCCAGATCATCGAGGGCCTGATCCAGGAGAAGTACGTCCACCGCGACGGGCGCGAGCTCACGCCGACCGCGAAGGCGTTTTCCTTGATGACGCTCTTGCACGGCCTGGGTATTCCGGAGCTTTTTTCGCCCGAGCTCACGGCCGAATGGGAATTCAGGCTGGCGCAGATGGAGCACGGCAAGCTCAAACGCGAGCAGTTCATGCGCGAGATCATCCGCATGACCAAGCACATCGTCGCGCAGGCCAAGAACTATGAGAGCGAAACGATTCCGGGCGATTTCGCCACACTTTCGGCGCGCTGCCCCAAGTGTGGCGGCGAAGTGCATGAGAAATACAAGAAATTCCAGTGTCAGTCCTGCGACTTCGGCATGTGGAAGATCATCGCCGGCCGCGAGCTCGAGATCCCCGAGGCCGAAGCGCTGCTCACCGAGCGGGCAGTCGGTCCCCTCGAGGGATTTCGCAGCAAGGCCGGCCGGCCGTTTGCCGCGCGGCTTAAGCTCAATGACGACTACGAAGTCCAGTTCGACTTTGGCGACGGAGGAGACGGCGGCGGCGCCGAGGCGCCGGATTTCAGCGGACAGGAGCCGCTCGGTCAATGTCCGAAGTGCGGCGGCCGCGTGTTCGAACTGCCCGCTGCGTACGTCTGCGAGCGCGCCGTGGGCCCGGCGAAGACCTGCGACTTTCGCTCGGGTCGCGTGATCCTGCAGCGGCCGATTGAGCGTGCACAGATGCAAAAGCTGCTCGCCTCGGGCAAGACCGATTTGCTGCCCTTCGTCTCGGCGCGGACGCGCCGCCCGTTTGCGGCGTACCTCGTCCGCCAGCCCGATGGCAAGATCGGCTTCGAGTTCGAGGCCAAGAAGGGCGCCAAAGGCCGCGGCGCCAGGGCTACGCGCGGCGCGACGGCGTTGCGGGTGTTAGGACCGCATCCGAAAGACAAGCAGCCCGTGGAATTGCATACGGGCCGCTACGGCCCGTATGTGAAACACGGTGGAATCAACGCCACGCTGCCCGACAAGGATCGGGTCGATGCAGTAACGCTGGGCGAAGCGGTCGCGCTCCTTGCGGCCAAATCCGGGAAGACCCGGAGTGCCCGGCCAGCGAAGGTTGGCAGGCAGGCTGCCAAACCGGCGCACCGCAAGCGGGCCGCTTAAGCCTTGGCGCAAGACTAGATCGCGCTAGAGCCGTCGGAACCACCGCCGAACTTGATGCCTTGAGCGAGCGGGAGCTCGCGACTCCAGTTGATCGTGCTGGTCTGGCGGCGCATGTAAGCCTGCCACGCGTCGGATCCCGCCTCGCGCCCGCCGCCGGTTTCCTTTTCGCCGCCGAACGCGCCGCCGATCTCAGCGCCCGACGTCCCGATGTTGACGTTGGCGATGCCGCAATCGCTGCCGGCCGCCGAGAGAAAGGCTTCGGCATCGCGCAGGCTGCGCGTGAAAATCGACGACGACAGACCCTGCGGCACAGCATTGTGCAGCGAGATCGCTTCCGGCAGATCGCGGCAACGAATCACATAGAGAATCGGCGCGAAAGTCTCGCGCTGCACGAGCGACCAATCATTGCGCGCGTTGCGAACGATCGTCGGTTCGACGAAAAAGCCCGGACCCGTCCTCGCCTTGCCGCCGCATATGACTGCGCCGCCTGCGGCGCGCGCCTCCTCGACGGCACGAACGAACGCGGCCACCGCAGCCGCATCGATCAACGGCCCCATCAACGTCGATGGCGCTAGCGGGTCGCCGATCGGCACCTGCGCGTACGCCGCTTCGAGCCGCCGTACGACTTCGGGCTCGATCGACTCGTGCACCAGGAGCCGGCGTGTGCTCGTGCAGCGCTGGCCCGCGGTGCCGACTGCGCCGAAGACCACTGCCGGAATGACCAGGTCGAGATCGGCGTCCGCCGCGACGATGATCGCGTTGTTGCCCGAGCACTCGAGGAGACAGCGCCCGAATCGCCCCGCCACGACCTGGGCGATCTGCCTGCCGACCGCGGATGATCCCGTAAACGAGAGCAACGCGACACGCGGGTCGGCGGCAAGCCGCGCGCCCGCGTCGCGCCCGGAGTCGATCAGGAGCGTGAAAATCGGCGGCAGGTCGAGCTCGAGAACGATCCGGTTGCAGAGCTGCTGGACGGCGATCGCGGCGAGCGGCGTCTTCGGCGACGGCTTCCAGACGGTCGCGTTGCCGCATACCGCCGAGAGCAATGCATTCCATGCCCAGACCGCGACGGGGAAGTTGAATGCGGTGATCACGCCGACGACGCCCAACGGGTGCCATTGTTCATACATCCGATGCCCCGGCCGCTCGGAGTGCATGGTCTTGCCATAGAGCATTCGCGCCTGGCCGACGGCGAAGTCGGCGATGTCGATCATCTCCTGGACCTCGCCGTCGCCTTCGGCCTTGACCTTGCCGTTCTCGAGCGCGATGAGCGTGCCGAGCGCGTCCTTGCGCTCGCGCAGCAGGAGGCCCAGGCGGCGCACGGCTTCGCCGCGCTTAGGCGCGGGCACTTCGCGCCAGGCGCGCGCGGCGGCTACGGCGCTCTGAAGCACTGCATCGTAGTCGTCGGCTGTCGCGGTCGCGATCTCGGCGATCAGCGATTCGTCGCTGGGGTTGCGCGACGCGAGTGTCGCGCCGGTCCCACGCCAGCCCTGTGGCCCGGCGCAAGCACCGGCGTTTTGCGCCTGCAGGTCGAGGCGCGCGAGCAAGGCGTTGCGATCGATGCTCATTGCCGCAAGGCCGGGTAAGGCCACCCTGGCGGAAGGATGCGCTACACGTCCAGATTGCGCACGCCGAGCGCGTTGGACTCGATGAATGCGCGCCGCGGTTCGACCTCGTCGCCCATCAGCGTCGAGAAGATTTCCTCCGACGCCACGGCATCCTCGATCTGCACTTTGAGCAGTCGACGCACTTCGGGATCCATCGTCGTCTCCCAGAGTTGCTCCGGGTTCATCTCGCCCAAGCCCTTGTAGCGCTGTATGGCGACGCTAGCTCGCGCTTCGGCAAGCAGCCAGTCGAGCGCTTCCTTGAACGACTTGACGGCCTGCTGCTTGTCGCCGCGCTTGATGACCGCTCCCGGCTGGATCAATCCCTCCAGCACTTCCGCCGCCGCCCGGATCTGCGCGCCATCGCCGCTGGCCAGGAAATCCGCATCGAGCGCGGTCCAGTGCGGCGTACCGTGATGCGTGCGCACGATGACCAGGCGCCGTGTTTCGGATGCCGCGTCGTAGCGTGCTTCGACTCGCACCTCCGGATCGGCGATCGCATGCTGCAACGCCTGCGCGCTGCGCGCCGCCGCGGCTTCGGTCCCGAGCTCGATGCGCACGCCGCCGAGCATCGCGTAGAGCGCGGCCGGATCGACGACCCGCGCGACGCGCTCGACGACGGCCTCGGCGAGCAGGTATTCGCGCGCGATGGCCTCGAAGGTCTGCGCCGCAAGTGGCGGCATGCCGGTCCCGGGCGTGAGCTCCGCGCCATTCAGTGCGACCCTGAGCAGATGCTGCTTGAGCTCATGATCGTCCTTGAGATAGATCTCCTGCTTGCCCTGCTTCGCCTTGTACAGCGGGGGCTGCGCGATGTAGATGTGACCGCCTTCGACGAGTTCCGGCATCTGCCTGTAGAAGAACGTGAGCAGCAGCGTGCGGATGTGCGAGCCGTCGACGTCGGCGTCGGTCATGATGATGATGCGGTGGTAACGCAGCTTGGCGATATCGAAGGCGTCCTTGTCCTCCTTGTCACCGGCGGCCTTGCCGAACCCTGTCCCCAGCGCGGTAATCAGCGTGACGATCTCCTGCGAGCTGATCAGCTTGTCGAACCGCGCGCGCTCGACGTTGAGAATTTTTCCGCGCAAGGGCAGGATTGCCTGGAACTTGCGATCGCGGCCCTGCTTGGCCGACCCGCCGGCGGAATCGCCCTCGACGAGATATATCTCGCACAATGCCGGATCGCGCTCCTGGCAATCGGCGAGCTTGCCGGGCAGTCCCATCCCGTCGAGCACGCCTTTGCGCCTTGTCAACTCGCGCGCCTTGCGCGCCGCCTCCCTTGCGCGCGCCGCCTCGATGATCTTGCCGCAGATGATTCGCGCGTCGCTTGGGTTCTCGAGCAGGAACTCGTTGAGCTTGCCGCCCACGATTTCCTGCACGATCGGCTGCACCTCGGAAGAGACGAGCTTGTCCTTCGTCTGCGACGAGAATTTCGGCTCCGGGGCCTTGATCGACAATACGCAGGTGAGCCCCTCGCGCATGTCGTCGCCGGTCGTCTCGACCTTTGCCTTCTTCGCGAGCTCTTCCTTCTCGATATAGCTGTTGAGCGTGCGCGTCATCGCCTGGCGCAAGCCCGTGAGATGGGTGCCGCCGTCGCGTTGCGGAATATTGTTGGTAAAGCATTGCACGGACTCCGCGTACGAATCGTTCCACTGCATCGAGACCTCGACGGTGACGCCGTCCTTCTCACCGCTGGCGTGGAAGATTTTCGGATGCAGCACCGTCTTGCTGCGGTTCATGTATTCGACGAATCCCTTGATGCCCCCGGTGAACGCGAAGTTCTCGCTCTTGCCGTCGCGCTGGTCGAGGAGCTCGATCCTGACGCCGTTGTTGAGGAAGGACAACTCGCGGATGCGGCGCGCCAGAATGTCGTAATGGAACTCGACGTTGTTGAACGTCGCCGGCGAAGCCTTGAAATGCACTTCGGTGCCGCGCCGCTCGGTCGGGCCGACAACTGCGAGCGGCGCAACCGGCACGCCGTCGTGGAATTCCATCTGGTGCGCCTTGCCGTTGCGCCAGATCCTCAGCTTGAGCCACTCGGAGAGGCCATTGACAACCGAGACGCCCACGCCGTGCAGCCCTCCCGACACCTTGTACGAATTCTGGTCGAACTTGCCGCCCGCGTGGAGCTCGGTCATGACGATCTCGGCCGCCGAACGCTTCTGCTCGTCGTCCTCCTTGATGTCGGTGGGGATGCCGCGTCCGTTATCGACGACCGACATGGAGTTGTCCGCGTGGATCACCACCCTGATGTCGTCGCAGTAGCCGGCGAGCGCTTCGTCGATGGCGTTATCGAGCACCTCGAACACCATGTGATGCAGGCCGGTGCCGTCGGAGGTGTCGCCGATGTACATTCCGGGACGCTTGCGCACGGCATCGAGGCCTTTCAGCACCTTGATGCTGTTCGAATCGTAATCGCCGCCGTTGTCCTGGGGCTTCGGGTTGTGCTCGCTCATTCGCATTTGTCTCGTTTCTTGCCGTCCATTAAACGCCGACGCCGACTCTTAAGTCGGCGCCGCAGGCTTAGTCGATGACTCGCTCCCAACACTAGATTCGCATCGGCATGACGACATATTTGTAATCGTTGCGCTCGCGCATGGTGATGAGCGCGCTGGAATTGGCGTCACCCAGAGCCAGGACGACCTGGTCGGCAGCGAGGTTGTGAAGCACGTCGAGCAGGTAAGTGATATTGAAGCCGATGTCGAGCGCTTCGCCCTTGTACCCGACCTCGAGCTCCTCCTCGGCTTCCTCCTGTTCGCTGTTGGTGCAGATGATCTTGAGCTGGTCACTGCCCAGCACCAGGCGTACACCGCGAAACTTCTCGTTCGAAAGGATCGCCGCACGCTGCAGAGCCTGGAGCAGCTCGGTGCGCGACAGGTCGAGCTGCTTGGAATGGCCGCTCGGAATGACGCGGTTGTAGTCCGGAAACTTGCCGTCGACGACCTTGCTCACCAGCTCGATGTTGGAGAAGCGGAACCGCACCTGGTTGGCAAGTACATCGATCGTGACCTCCGCCTCGCTGTCTTCGAGCAGTTTGCCCAGCTCGAGCACCGTCTTCCGCGGAAGGATCACTTCCTGACGCGAATAATCTCCCGGCACGACGAGGCTCGCGTAAGACAGGCGATGCCCGTCGGTGGCGACCGCCTGCAGCGAGCCCTTATCGATCACGAGCAGCATGCCGTTCAGGTAGTAGCGGATGTCCTGCTGCGCCATTGCAAACTCGGCGAGTTTGAGCAGCCCGCGAAAGTCGCGCTGCGGCAAGCTGATCGTCTGCAGCTGCTCCTGCGCCAGCCCGATGCGTGGATAGTCAGCGGCCGGCAGCGTCTGCAGGTTGAAGCGCGAACGGCCCGCGCGCACGGTCATCTTGCCAGCCGCGGTGTCGACATTGAGCACGGCGTCTTCCGGAAGGGCACGCAACAAATCCTGCAGCTTGCGCGCAGCGACGGTGATCGACTGGTCCTGCTTGCCCGCGAACTCGCCGTAGGCGGTGATCTGCATCTCGAGGTCGGTGGCGGTGACAAACAGCCGGCCGTCTTTCTGCTCGAGCAGAACATTGGCAAGAATCGGCAGCGTTTGCCGGCGCTCGACAATCCCCGAAACAGCCTGCAGGGGTTTGAGCAGCGCGTCTCTGGGCATTTGCTTTAATTGCATTATTAAAACCTAGTAAGAGCTAATAAGACGCAGTGGCTCGAGCCTGGCAACCCGGAAAATACCAACGCGATCCATGGCTTGGCGCAACGCTAACCATGCGGACAACCGCTGCCGAAGTTGTGTATTAAATGGGGATGAAAACGCGGGTTTCACAACCGGAAGCTCAATCCACAAATTATAGACTGCTTCGCAGCGGATTCATACCTCCGTGAGCCCGCCCGAAGCGCTAGTTGCGCAGCACCTGCAGGAGGAAATTTACGTCGTGGCTGATTTCAGGAACCGAGTCGCGGAGCTTGGCGATCTGGCGGCACGCGTGCAGGACGGTCGTATGATCTCTGCCTCCGAAATTGCTGCCGATTTCGGGCAGCGAAAGGTGCGTGAGCTCCTTGGCCAGCGCCATAGCGACCTGCCGCGGCCGAGCGACCGCACGCGAGCGCTTCTTCGAGTGCATGTCCGAAATACGGATCTTGTAATAGTCGGCGACGGTCTTCTGAATGTTCTCGATCGAGATCTGCCGGTTCTGCACGGCGAGGAGGTCACGCAACGCATCCTTCGCCAGAGACAAGTTGATTTCCTGACCGTGGAAGCTTGAGTACGCAAGTACGCGCTTGAGCGCCCCTTCGAGCTCGCGAACATTGGAGCGGATGTGCTTGGCGATGAAAAACGCGACCTGCTCGTCGACCTTCATGCCGGTGGCCGCAGCCTTGGAAAGCAGAATCGCCACGCGCATTTCGAGCTCGGGCGGTTCCAGCGCGACCGTGAGACCCCAGCCGAAGCGCGAAATGAGGCGCTCCTCGATCCCGGTGATCTCCTTGGGGTACGTATCGCAGGTGATCACGACCTGCTTGTGCGCCTCGATCAGCGTATTGAACAGGTAGAAGAATTCTTCCTGCGTCCGGCTCTTGCCGCCGAAGAATTGGATATCGTCGATGAGCAGCAAGTCGAGCGACCGGTAGTAGCGCTTGAAGTCGTCGAAGGCCTTATGCTGATAAGCGCGGACGACGTCGGAAACGTAAGTCTCGGCGTGGATGTAGCGAATCTTCGCATCCGCGCTGGTATCGAGAATGTGATTGCCGATCGCCTGGATCAGGTGCGTCTTGCCCAGCCCCACGCCGCCGTAGACGAACAAGGGGTTGTAGGACGTCGGGTGCTCGGCGACCTGCAGGCCGGCGGCGCGCGCGAGCTGGTTGGCCTTGCCGGCGACGAAAGCGGCAAAGGTAAACCCCGGATTGAGGCTCGCCTGCGCGCTGCGCCGGCCGCCCTGAGCTTGCGCAGGCGCTGCGGGCGGGGGCGCGGCCAGTGGCCGGACCAGCTCTTCAGCGACGACGAGCGCCATGCGCGGGGCGCGGCCCAGCGCCACGGTGGCAAGCTCTTCGATGCGCGCGACAAATCGCTCCTTGACCCATTGCAGGACAAACCGGTTGGGCGCGATCAGCACCAGGCCGTCGCCGGCATGCTCAAGGCGCAACGGCCGAATCCAGGTGTTGAATTGCTGCGGGGTCAGCTCGCGTCTAAAGGCTTCCAGGCAACTCGGCCAGAAAGAGGCGGTCGACATGGGGCTCGGAAGTGGGAAGCTCGGAGAAAAAACGCGGGCGCCCTGAGGGAGCCCGTTGAAACCGAATTGTACGCGCAGTGCCGGCAGTTATCCACAGCATCTGGTGTCTTGGCGAAGCGGCGATTTACCTTGACAGTGCGGTGCGCTAAACGCTCTAATACAAAGCTTTTTTCCAGCAAGGCAGAACCATGAAGCGCACTTATCAACCCTCCGTGATCCGGCGGAAGCGGACCCATGGGTTTCGCGCCCGGATGAAGTCGGTCGGTGGCCGCAAAGTTCTGCGCGCGCGCCGCGCCAAAGGCCGTGCCCGGCTTTCCGCCTAAAGCGGCCCGGCGCGCCCGTTCGGCTTGACCCATCGCCATAGGCTGCGCGGTACCGCTGCGTTTGCCGCGGTGTTTCGCAGCGGCCGCCGCTTCGAAGGAAACCGCCTCCAGATTCTGGCCGTGCCGACGTCCGGCGCGACCGGCCGCGTCGGATACGTGATCGGCAAGAAGCTTCTCGGCCGCGCGGTAGACCGCAATCGGCTCAAGCGCATGCTGCGCGAAGCAATTCGCGGGCGCCGACCGGCGCTCAATGCCTTCGACCTTATCGTAAGATTGCGGCAGCCCTGCCCCGCAGCCGAGATCGGCGGCGTCGCGGCCGAGGCCGCGGCTCTCCTCGACGCGCTGGCCTCACCCGTACCGGAAACGCTTCGATGAGAGCGGTGCTGCTCCTGGCCTTGCGCGGCTACCAGTACGCGATTCGCCCGCTCTTCGGCGCGAACTGCCGCTTTTACCCGAGCTGCTCCGAATACGCACGGGAAGCCATCGATCGTTACGGAGCGGCCAGGGGATGCTGGCTTGCGCTGCGCCGCGTCGCGCGCTGCCATCCTTATCATCCGGGCGGCTACGATCCGGTGCCGTGACGCCAGCGCTCGCCGCCCGCCCCTACACCTCGCGCCCGCGTCCATGGATACCCAACGCCTGATCCTGTTCGTCATCTTTTCGTTCTCGGCGTTTATCCTATGGGACCGCTGGCAGGCCGAGCATCGGCCGCCGCTGCCGACGTCGGCCCCAACTGTGGCCAAGCCAAGCAGCGACACGCCGAGCGCAGTGCCCCGTGCCGCTCCGGCTGCGGGTGCGCCGAACGCGCCGGGCGCGAGCGTTGCGCCGGCGACGGGCGAAAAGATTGAGATCAAGACTGACCGCTATGTCGCCGACGTCGACACTCTGGGCGGGGTCATCACCCAGATCGCGCTGACCCAGCATCGCGACACGGATCATCCCGACAAGCCCTATGTGCTGCTGCAAAGGAACGAAAGCCGGACCTTCCTCGCCCAGAGCGGCTTGATCGGCGAGGGCCTGCCGAACCACCACACGCTCTGGCGAGCGCTCTCCGGTCCGCGCGAGCTCGGCCCCGGGATGGACAAGCTCGAGCTCAAGCTGGCCGCGACGACCCCCGCCGGCGCGACGGTGACGCAAACGCTGACGTTCCACCGCGCGAGCTACGTGATCGATGTGAGCTACGAGGTCGCCAACACCGGCCCGGCGCCGATCACTCCGACCGCGTATTTCCAGCTTGCGCGCGACAGCAAGCCGACTGGCATACAGAGCTGGGGCGCGCCGGCGGCCTACACCGGACCCGCGCTCTACAACGAAACCGACAAGTACAAAAAGCTCGATTTTTCGGACATCGACAAGGGCAAGGCGAAGTTCACCGAAAAGACCGATAACGGCTGGGTCGGCATTGTCGAGCACTATTTCGTGGCGGCGTGGCTCCCTGCCGACGCAACCAAGCTCGCCCGCGAGTTCTACGTCAACAAGGTCGACAACCTGTACTACGCCGGCGTCAAGATCCCCGTCGGCAGCGTCGCGCCCGGCGCGACTGCCCGCGTCTCCGTGCCGCTCTACGTCGGCCCGCAGGAGCAGGACACGCTGAAGTCGCTCGCGGCCGGCCTCGATCTGGTCGTCGATTACGGCATCTTCACCGTGATCGCGGCACCGCTGTTCTGGTTGCTGAAGTGGCTGCATTCGCTGCTCGGCAACTGGGGGTGGGCGATCATCGCGATGACGATCATCATCAAGAGCGCTTTCTACCCGCTCAATCACGCCAGTGCGCGATCGATGGCGAAGATGAAAGTCGTGGCGCCCAAGATGAAGGCGCTGCAGGAGCAGTACGCCAACGACAAGCAGCAGCTGCAGATGAAGATGATGGAGCTCTACAAGACCGAGAAGATCAATCCTCTCGGCGGTTGCCTGCCGATTCTGGTACAGATACCCGTCTTCATCGCGCTCTACTGGGTTCTGCTCGCGGCCGTCGAGCTGCGCAATGCGCCGTGGATCGGCTGGATCCACGATCTTTCCGCGCCCGATCCCTACTTCGTGCTCCCCGTCGTCTACGCAATCACCGCGTACCTGCAGGTGAGGCTTTCACCGACGCCGATCCAGGACCCGGTGCAGGCGAAGGTCATGCAGATCATGCCGATCGCCTTCTCGGTCTTGTTCCTCTTCTTCCCGTCCGGTCTGGTGCTGTACTGGTTGATCAACAATTCGCTGCAAATCTTCCAGCAGTGGCATATGAACCGGGTGATCGAGCGCGAGACGGCTGCTGCCACGGCAAAGCGGCGTTAAAGCGCGGTTACGCGAACCGAGAGCACCGCCGTGCCGGCGCCGGCTGACATCATCGCGGCGGTTGCCACGCCGGCCGGACGCGGCGGCATCGGCATCATCCGCGTGTCGGGACCCGACCTAGGGCGGATCGTGGCAGCTGTCGTCGACCGACCGCTTGCGCCGCGTGTTGCGACGTTCGCGACGTTCCTCGGCGCGCAAGGCGAGGCGCTCGATCAAGGACTCGCCCTGCTGTTCCCGGCACCGGCGTCATACACCGGCGAGACGGTGCTGGAATTGCAGGGGCACGGCGGCCCGGCCGTGCTTGCGCTGCTGCTCAATCGCTGCCTCGATCTCGGCGCGCGACTTGCCGAGCCGGGAGAATTCACCAAACGCGCGTTTCTCAACGGCAAGCTCGACTTGGCGCAGGCGGAAGGCGTGGCCGATCTGATCGAGGCGGCGACGACGACCGCCGCGCGCGCGGCCGCGCGCAGCCTCACCGGTGCCTTTTCGCGCGAGATACACACGGCCGTCGATGCATTGATCGAGCTGCGGATGTTCAGCGAAGCCACGCTCGATTTCCCGGAGGAAGACGTCGAGTTCATTCGCGCCGCGGATGCGGCGGGCAAGCTTGCCATGCTGCGGGAGCGGCTTGCGGCAATCGTCGGTCGGGCCCGGCAGGGAAGCCTGCTGCGCGAGGGGCTCGGCGTCGTGCTGATCGGGCAGCCCAACGTGGGCAAGTCGAGCCTTCTTAATCAACTCGTCGGCGAAGACGTCGCGATCGTGACGCCGGTGCCGGGAACCACGCGCGATGCAATTCGCAGCAGTATCGAGATCCGCGGCATCCCGCTGCACGTCATCGACACCGCCGGGTTGCGGGCGACCCGCGACGCGGTGGAAAGGCTCGGCATCGAGCGCACGTTGGCCGCAATCGAACGTGCGGACTTGGCGCTCGTCGTCACCGATGCGCGCGAGCCGGATCACCCGGCCGACGCCGCGATCGTCGCACGCCTTCCCACCGCGCTGCCCCGCATCGTGGTGCGCAACAAGATCGACCTGGCCGGCCTCGAAGCAAGGTCGGGGCGGAATGATCGTACAAGCGAAGTATGGCTTTCAGCTTTGAGCGGCGCCGGGGTGGAGCTGTTACGCGAGGCGATACTGGCGGCGGTCGGTGTGCACGAGAACATGGAGGGAAGCTTTCTCGCGCGCGAACGGCATCTGCGCGCGCTTCACGCGGCTGATCTGCATTTGGCGGCAGCCGCGGCACATCTAAAGGCCGCAGCGCCGCCGCTGGAGCTCTTCGCCGAGGAGCTGCGCGAGGCGCAAGCAGCGCTCTCTGCGATCACCGGCGAGTTCACCGCCGACGATTTGCTCGGTGCCATTTTCAGCCGCTTTTGCATCGGGAAGTGAGTCGAGTGTAGGGCGCTACGCCGAGCCGCCTGGTAGGTCAGCGTAAGTCATGGCTGAAGTCGATTGCGGCGTAGGTTGTTCGCACAAAAGCGTGTTGGTCCCTTGTCCAGCACAAGGGGCGGAGGTAGGACGATGCGGGATTCCAAGTATTAGCCGCAGGGCAGCACTTCAGCCATTAGTCCGAAGGGTCGCGGTGCGCGTGAGGCGATGATGGTAACGGGTTCACATTGACCAAGTATCGAGTACAGCGTTAGACTCATTATTCTATGAATCGTCTATCTGTCAAGTCTCACTTTGATGTCCACGAAGTGGTGGTGATCACCGGATTTTCGCGGTACATGCTCGACTATCTGGCCAGAGAGGAAATTTTTGCCCCTATTGACCAAATGCGTCGCCAAGGAGTACGCCGCCGATACAGCTACCAAGATGTCGTTCTGCTCAGAGTTCTGAATTTGATATGCACACGCAAAGGGAGAGTCCGTCACCTTCGTCAATCGCTCCAACGGTTCCGTGCCGAGTTCGGTGCGATAAGACCTGGCCAACAGCTTGCCCGCACTCTTTTCGTAGATGGCGACGAGCTGGCTGTATATCCGCCCACTGAGGCAGCACGTCAGCTTCGGTCTGGGCAGCACATCTTTTCTTTCGTGGCGGATCTATCTGTCGTCTCACAGGAGATTGCTCAGTCCGTAGTCGTCGACGCCGCGGGTCGATTCCGACTCACGACGGCAATGGCGAGAAAGGCGGAAGAGGAGCGTCAGCGCATATGGAGGCCGATCAAAGCTCGCCGAGAGCAAGCACTCCCACGTCGCCGATAACCCTATGTCGCTAAACGTTATCACTTCAACGTTTTGCCACTTGCGCGGCATTTCAGCCGATCGCGAGCAAGCGCTTTGGAGATCCGGTGTCGCCACCTGGGACGACCTTGAGCGGATCTATCAACCCCAGCTTTCCTTGATCACAGGACGCGGCGGCTCCAGTGCGGCGTTACGCGAGCTCGATCTCTCCCGTGAAGCCCTCGCAAGGCGGGAGCTCCAATACTTCGCCGAGAAGCTACCAAAGCGAGAGCACTACCGACTGGCCTACGCTTTCCCCGAGGAGACGATATTTCTGGACATTGAGACCACGGGGCTTAGTCGCTATTACGATTACATAACCCTGGTGGGTGTGTCACAGGGCAAGTCGTATTACGTGCACCTCCGAGGCTGCAATCCACAACCGCTGATTGAAGCGATCAACTCTGCGAAAGTGGTCGTAACGTTTAACGGGTCCCTATTCGATCTACCATTCGTGCGTCAAGAGTTCGCGGAGGTGCGCATTCCATTAGTGCACGTCGACCTTCGGTTCCTGGCTCGACGCGCTGGTCTATCGGGAGGCCAAAAGGAAATCGAGGAAAGGCTCTCAATTAAGCGACCCGCTCAAGTTTCAAATGTGCGAGGCGATAGCGCCCCAGCGCTGTGGCATCGTTTTAGACGTGGTGACGAGGAAGCCCTTCGGCGCCTCATGCTCTACAACTACTCTGACGTTCTCGGCATGAAGGGAATATTCGATGTCGTTGCCGGGCGCCTCGTGAAGAGGCTCCGGATCCCGCTATTGGATCTGCTTCATCCGAAGTTTGCCGAGGAGCGTCCGCCGCTGGACGCGGACGCCGACGTAGCGCGGCTTCGCGCGCAGTTCGGCAATCAGTTTGCGCACGTCAAGTCCGCCGCTACAATCCACGACCTGGTAGGGGTGCGCAACTCGCCGCCGCTAACAATAGTGGGCATTGATCTCACGGGTTCCGAGCGGCGCGCGACAGGATGGTGTCGCCTCGAAGGCAACGAGGTGGCGACCCGCCTAATCAGTACCGATGACGAACTCGTTGAGCAGACCTTGGCCGCCAAGCCCGATATCGTATCCATCGATTCGCCGCTCTCGTTGCCTGACGGATTTAAGTTGTCGCCAAACGGCGGCGTGGCGGGCAAGGGCGACATCATGCGCTTTTGTGAACGGGTGTTGAAAAGAAGGGGGGTCAACGCATATCCGGCAATGATTCCAAGCATGCAGCGGCTGACTGCACGCGGCATTCGTCTTGCTAAGATATTTCGGTCTTACGGGGTTGCGACGATCGAAAGCTATCCTGGCGCCGCACAGGACGTCATGAACATTCCGCGAAAGCGTGCAAGTCTGGAGCTGCTGGAAGCGGGATTGGCGGAGTTTGGTGTCGTCGGCGACTTTCTCAAGGCGCCGGTCGGTCATGACGAGCTTGACGCTATTACCTCGGCGATAGTTGGAGTATTTTTCTGGTCTGGCCGATTCGAGCGGCTGGGTCCAGATGTCTTTGGTGACGAGGCGCTCATCATTCCCGATCTTAAAGTTTCGCCGATGGAGTGGAGAAGCCGGGTCGTAGTTGGTCTTAGCGGGGCGCTTGCTGCGGGAAAGACCACCGCTGCGCAGGCACTGCAATCGATGGGATTGCATTACGGCCGCTACAGCATGGTCGTGGAGAAATCGGTGCGCCGCGCGGGACTTGAGCCGAATCGTAAGGCGCTCCAAGAAGAGGGAGACCGTCTGCACAAGCTCAAGGGCCAAAGGTGGTTAGGTTCGGAGCTTCTGAAGGGACTCCCTGTTGGCGCCAGCTACGTTATCGACGGGCTACGATTTCCAGAGGACCACGCGTATCTAGCTGAAATGTTTGGGCCAGCATTCGTGCACATTCACATATCGGCGCCGACTGTTGTGAGGCAAAGGCGATACGCGGAACGCGGTGGAACAGCGGCGGAATTCGAACAGGCCGAACGTCACGATGTCGAAGCGGAGGTGTCGAGCCTCGAGCGGTTGGCGCATTTTGTGGTTAGGAACGAGGGTTCCACGGAGGACCTTATCACTTCGATTCGGAGCGCTGTCAATCGTGTCAATAGAAGGTCGTGCCAGCCACAGTAATCATCGGCGGTCAGTTCGGGTCTGAGGGCAAAGGTAAGGTCGCGCATCGCGTGGCCGAGCGGGCGCAGGCGACCGTTGCTATACGAGTCGGAGGACCTAATTCGGGTCACACCGTCATAACCAGTGACGGCGTGCCCGTCATTTTTCGTCACTTACCTACAGCCTGTTTGCTCGCGGGCGTGAGGAGTGTTCTTCCGCCAGGAAGCTACTTAAGTGTTCCCACGCTGCTTGCGGAAATCGCGCGAGCCAAGATCGGACGAACCGAACTCGCTATCGATCCGAACGCTTGGGTGGTTACCCAGGAAGATGTTGAGGCGGAAGGGAAGTTGAGGCTGTCTGCCTCGATTGGATCGACGGCAACGGGTACCGGAGCTGCCCTCGCGCGACGAATTTCCCGAAGCGGACCCGGAACGTTCGCAAAACATGTTCAAGCTTTCGCACCATACCTGAGTGACACTGCCGAACTGCTCGCTGATGCGATGACGCGAGGCGAGCGGGTGGTCGTTGAAGGCACGCAGGGGTTCGGCCTCTCGCTCCTTCACTCCGAGCATTATCCGTACTGTACTAGCCGAGACACGACGGCCGCTGCCTTTCTGTCCGAATCAGGGCTTAGCCCCTTAGACGTCGATGACGTCGTGATGGTCATACGGGCTTACCCGATAAGGGTCGCTGGCTCAAGCGGGCCGTTGCTGAACGAAACGACATGGGAAGCGATATCCGCGGAAAGTGGCTCAACAAGCCCTCTGGTTGAGCACACGACTGTCACGAAGAAGATTAGAAGGGTCGCGCGATTCGACGCGGACGTCGTGAGGCGGGCAATAGCGCGGAATCGGCCTTCATCGATCGTTCTCAACCACCTCGATTACGTCGACCTTATGTGCGGCTCGCAGCGCTGCTTGACGCAGCGTGCAAGCGCATTCGTACGGCGGGTTGAACAGGAAATCGGTCGAGAAATCGACTGGCTTGGCTTTGGGCCAGCGTCCCTCGAAGAGAGAAGGTTTGCGCCTCGAAAGGCGGTTAACAGATGAACCCGAGTCCCCCGCCTGAGTACATCAAATACCAATCGCAGGACCCCTTCCCTGACATCAAACCGGCACTACTCAACTCGGCTGATATCACCGATTACATAACTACAGTGAGGATGATTGATCCGTTCATCCCAGACAATCTCAAACCGGCCTCATATGAAATCCCGTTTAGCGGCACGGTCTATTGGTGGGACGTGTCGAGCAAGACGCGGCAGCAGCTGGATATCAAGAACGACGGCGACGTGTTCAACCTCGAGTCAAACTCGATCGCCTTCGTAAATCTCGACACGAATTTCTTCTTGCCCGATTACATTGCTGTCCGCTTCAACCTTCGGATAACTCATGTACACCAGGGGCTATTGCTTGGAACGGGTCCGCTCGTGGACCCTGGTTTTTGCGGAAGGCTCCTAGTTCCGCTTCACAATTTGACGGCGAACAAGTACACGCTGATCAAAGGACACGGCTTTATCTGGGTCGAATTCACGAAGTTGAGTGATAACGTACGTTGGGCCGCCATACCGGGTCAACAACGCCGCGGAAAGTATGTCCCGTTTCGCCCAGACAAGAAGTTTATCGTCGCAGAAACGTATTTCGCCAAAGCCAATCAAGGGCAGCGCATTGTAAGTTCGATTCCGGAAGCGATTCGCGAGTCCCAGGAAGGCGCCGAAACAGCTGCAAAGAGCGCGCACGAGGCGGAGAAGCACGCGGCTGAAGGCAAGAAGGACGCGGCCGAAGCGAAGAAGAGCGTCGACCGGAGCATCTGGATTAGCGTGTTAAGTATCCTTGCGGGCGTTTTTATCGGTGGCTTCGCGCTGATTCAGATTTTTCAGAACACGATGGACAGCAAGACCAATGCCACCCAAGAGGTTTCGAAGGCATCAATTGAAGCGTTACGCAAGGACATCGAGGCACTCCGACTGGAACTGGCAAAGACTAGGCCAGATCCAACGCGCATCGACGTAATGGTTACGCAGCAGCCCGGCACCAGCGCCGTTCAAAAGTCGGCGCCCAAACAGTGAGCCCCGCGTGCCCAAGGATCGCGAAGGAGGCGCCACCAGCGTCCCTTGATGTTGAACACGCGCCTTGTATAGCGGGGGGTAGAGAATCGGAACGGGGGCAATCCCAGCAATAAGCACGGCGGTTCGGAACTGGCCGGGATATAGCCCAGCTGCCGGGCGTCCAACATTGCGTCCAAGGGTGCGGCGTACTCTTGAGCTCGTCCATAACAGCGCGCACTTAGCCGCGTTCGCCAGGCTCTGGATCGGGAAGTAGCGGAAGCGGGTTGTTCCTCCCCCGGCGGTTGGCCATGCTCTGGCGTAGGATAGCGTCAGATAGCGGCCGGAAGCGGCGCCGACCAAAACACTTGGTTACAACTGGCCGCGAACGTTGGCCCTAGAATCAGACTAACAATCGCCCGACCCGGCTTTTCCCTTTGCCATGAACGACACGCTGCCACCGCAGGTCGAGGCGACGGATGAATCGCGCCTGAAGGCGACATGGCGCGCTCACTGGCACATCTGGCTTGCGGTCATACTCGTCCTCGCGATCATCGCGGGCGTGATTGCGTGGGCGATGTTACGCGCGCCGGCGAACGCGCCTGCGGCGAAGGGCCGTGGCGGATTCGATCCCAATGCGCGGCCGCTGCCCGTCGTCGCGGCCCCCGCCCGCAAGGGCAACATCGACGTCCACATCGATGCGCTGGGCACCGTGACGCCGCGCAACATGGTCGCCGTGCACTCGCGCGTCGATGGGCAGCTCATGAGCGTCGCGTTCCGCGAGGGCCAGACCGTAAAAGCGGGCGACCTGCTGGCCCAGATCGATCCGCGTCCGTTCGAGGTGCAGCTCACGCAGGCGCTCGGGCAGATGGCGCGCGATCAGGCGCAGCTCAAGAATGCGCAGGTCGATCTCGAGCGCTACCGGACGCTACTCGCGCAGGATTCGATCTCCAAGCAGCAGGTCGATACGCAGGAAGCGCTCGTTCGCCAGTATCAGGGTGCGGTGCAATCCGACCAAGGCGCCATCGACAACGCCAAACTTCAGATCACGTACGCGCGCATCGTTGCGCCGATCAGCGGCCGGGTCGGCTTGCGTCAGGTCGATCCCGGCAACATGGTGCACGCGTCGGACGCGAACGGCCTGGTCACCATCACGCAGGTGCAGCCGATCACGGTGATCTATCCGGTTCCCGAGGACAACGTTCCGCGCATCGTCAAGCGAATGCAAAGCGGACAGGAAGTCGCGGTCGAAGCGTTCGATCGCAGCGGCAAGAACAAGCTCGCAACGGGCCGTCTCCTGACCTTCGACAATCAGATCGATACCGCGACGGGAACGGTCAAGGTCAAAGCCGAATTTCCCAACCATGACGCGGCGCTTTTTCCCAATCAGTTCGTCAATGTGCGCATGGCCATCGAGACGCGGCAGGACGTGACGCTGGCTCCGACGGCGGCGATCCAACGCGGCGCCCCTGGCACCTTCGTGTTCGTGGTCAAGCAGGATCAGTCCGTTGCCATGACGCCCGTCAAGCTGGGCGCAACCGAGGGCGAGAACGCCGAAGTGCAGAGCGGACTCGAGCCGGGAAATCTCGTCGTGGTCGACGGCGCCGACAAGCTGCGCGACGGTTCGAAGGTGGAGCTCGTCGATCCCGCCTCCCGGCGTGCGGGACAGGCGACACCGCCCCGCAAGGGACCTCCCGGCGCGGACAAGTCGTCGGGCGAAGGCCGCCGCGGGAAGAGCGGCGGCTGAATTCCACGCGGCGCGCGCGTGACGCACCGAGGATGAGCCTGCGATGAGCCCGTCCCGCCC